>JAFMSA010000535.1 GCA_017353855.1 Alphaproteobacteria bacterium | reverse complement strand
CTGATCCCCCGTCCATTCCGGTCCCCCGATCCGGATGAAGATGGGCCTGAATACTACATTTTGGGGTCTATGTATAATAAAAATACCCAATGTTGGGTTTGTGACTCAGTAAGACTAAGCGGCTGTCGCAGACCACCGTCAGCACGCCCGGCGCCGATGGTGCCCGCAGAGGTTCTGCCGCAACGGGCTCAGCGGTGCGATTCTTGCCCGCCGGTTGCGCGAAAGGCGGCCACCGCCGCAGGATGCCGAGCCTCACTTCGCCCGTTCGGGTTCGCCGGATGGGCGGGGGGAAATGCGCCTTTGCCGCACGGCTTGCTGCTTTGTATCCAGACGCAATAAATCCCGCGCCAAGACCTCACCTCTTGGCCCTCGATCATGCTACGCTCGGGTATCTGATTCAGCCATCGGAGGTCGCAGTCATGGATCTTCAGGCGGTGCGAGAGGCAGCAATCGAGGCGACCACCCGCGCCTTTTGGGACCGAAACGGCTTTGTCCCCGATCAAGACAGCGAGGAGTGGGAGGAGGAGTATCGGCGGCAGTTCGAGCAAGCCAAAAAACGGCACGCCATGGACCAACCCGCGGCCAGGCCCAAAGTGCTCCGTGCCCCGGAAGAGGAATCCGACTGGGTCGTGCTGACAGGTGTGCCGACCCAGATCCGCTGGGCCGCTAGTTTGCGCGCCGACCGGCTGAGAGAGATCAGGGACCCCGGCCTCCGCCGGTGGCTCGCCACCACCTGGGGAAAGGCAAAAAGCTGGATCGATACACGGGATCTGCCGACCTCGACGTTCCTGCAGCGGATCGAGCCGCATTACGCGGAATTCCGACGGCAAGCAGGCGAACGGGCACGCGAGGTCGAGGCCGAGCGGCAGCAGAAGGCTGCCGCCGCCGACACTCTCAGACGGGAGATCGAGACCGCCCGGATCACGGTCGAGGGATTGATCGAGCTGATCGACATCGCCGAGCGGCTGCCGCCGCTGCCGGTCAAGGCAAAGCTCGCCGAGCTCGCCGTCAACGGGCGCAATCTGCGCGTCTTCGAAACCGCCGATCCGGCGGTCCTGATGGTCCTCGAAAAAGCCGAGAGCGGGCGCAGCGAGTACGGCATCGAACGCGACGAGGGTCTCGTTGGCGACTTGAAGCTCTTCAGTCAGGCCGCCGAGCTGTTATAGCGCAGCCCGGACAGGAGAAGCGGTCATGGCCATCGCAGGCACACCGGCATCCATCGATGCAAGAGAAGCGATGGAGCGGCTGAATGCCGAAGCCCAAGCGCTCCACATCTGGCTGCGGACGCAAGCCAACGCGCCGACCCAGCGCCCCTGGTTCCGTGAAACCGGGCTCGATGCGAGCGGGCGCACTGCACGCGGCCGCGTCGGCGCCGCACAGCTCAAACCGCTCGCCCATCGCTGGCGCTGGGTCGAGATCGCACCCTATCTCGAGCGTATCGCCAGGATCGCGAGCAGCGCCGAGGTTTCGCCGATCGAATTCGCCGAACGCCAGCAGTTTTTGCTCACCAACCCCGGGCTCGGCGGAAGGCTGCAAGTCACCAGCACGATGCGCTGCGCGGTTTCGATCTACAATCCGGGCGATGTCGCACCCGTGCATATCCACACGCCCAACGCCAGTCGGACCATCCTGTCGCAAAAAGGCGGCTACACGACGATCGACGGGGAGCGGTGCGAGGCCGCACGCGGCGACCTGATCCTGACCCCGAACGGAACCTGGCACGATCACGGCAACGACGGCGTGGAGCCCGTGGTCTGGATCGACGTGCTGGACTTCCCGCTGCTGGAGTTCCTCGATTGCGTCTGGCTGGACGAGGCGTTTGCGGGAGAAAGGCAGGGCAATGCGCGCGCCCAGCAAGTCAGCCGACCTTCCGATTACTCGCGCAAGCTTTATGGCCGCGGTGGTCTGGTGCCGCGGTTCGTGCCACACCAGCGCGGTTTCGGACGGGACACGACGCCGATGTTCCACTACCGCGGCGTCGACATCCGCGACAGCCTCGACGGGCTCTGTCGCCACAAAGGAGATCCCTACGAAGGCATCGCCCTGAAGCTCGTCAACCCTGCCACCGGCGCGTCACTCTTCCCGACGCTGGATTACGGAGCACAGCTGCTCCGCCCCGGTGAGGCGACCGGGCTCAAGAGAGAAACGGCGAGCACGCTTTACGTCGCAATCGAAGGCGAGGGGGTTACCGAAATAGCCGGACAGGATTTCGACTGGCGGGAGAACGACATCTTTGTCGTGCCGGGTTTTGCGTGGCGACGGCACCGCAACAGGGGCGACACCAACGCCGTCCTTTACACGGTATCGGACGCTCCGCTGCTCGAGAAAATCGGCCAGTACCGGGCGCAGGGTCGGATGCCGGACGACAGTGTCGCCGAACTCGTCTGAGCCGATGCCGCCGCGGTCCCGACGGCTACTGCAGCGGCTCGGCTGCGCGCTCGGCCTGGCGCTGACGGCAATGACGGCCGGCGCGCACGAGTCCGCCGCACAGGAGATCACCGCCGTCTATTCCGCGTTTTGGGCCGGACTCCCGGCTGCGCAGATCCGGCTGAAACTCGGGGACAACGGGCCCGCCTACCACGACGAGATCAAAATTGTAACCGAGGGCCTGCCGCGCCTGTTTACGCGGTTTCGAGCAACCGCTTTCGCCGAGGGGCGTCGCGGAACCGACCGGATTGCGCAGCCCTCGCATTACCTGGCGGTCTTCGATCTGCGAAAGCGGCATGACCGCCGCATCAGCATGCAGTTCATCAATCGCACCGGCGCGACGGTCGCCGAGCGCGGCGCTGACGATACCAGTGGAAAGCCGCCGCTTGCCGAGAGCTTTCGCAGGAATATCGTAGATCCGCTGTCCGCATTCGAGCGCATCCGAGCAGCCTTACGAGCGGCCACACCAGGCGGGTCCTTCAGTGTCCCGGTATACGACGGGGCGCGGCGCTTCGACGTTGTCGGAAAAGTCCTGCCCAAAAATAATACGAACGATCGCGTGCTCCACGCCGAGCTGATCCTTCGGCCGATTGCCGGGTTCAAAGGCGCGACCAGCGAGGACGGGGACCCCGATGATGCGCCGCGCAAGGTGCAGTTGACCGTGACCGACGACGACAGAAAAGTGCCCTTATCGATCAGGGTTCCGGTCTTCTTTATGCCCCTCGTCGTGCAGTTTCAGCGCCTCTGCGCGGCGCCCGAGCGTTGCGCTTGACGGGCAGGCGCATCCTCGCCTGCGGTGAAGGCCGCACGGGCGGGGTCATCAGCGCGCTGCACCCGGGCCAGTCCGGTGCGGACTGCGCGAATTCCGGTTTTCGAGGATCGGGTCATGGTACAACCAAAACGGTGTTTGAGGGTCGTCGAGCACCCGCTCGTGCAGCATAAATTGTCGCTGATACGCGATCGCAACACGCCGACGGCGGAGTTCCGGCGGTTGTTGCGCGAGATCAGTCTTCTCCTCGCCTATGAGGCAACCCGCGAACTGCCGCTCGAACAAGTCGAGATCGAGACGCCGCTCGAACGCGGGGCCTTCCCGCTGCTGGCCGGAAAGAAAGTCTGCCTCGTTTCGATTCTGCGCGCCGGCAATGGCATTCTCGACGGTATGCTCGACCTCTTGCCGTCGGCGCGAGTTGGCCATATCGGGATCTATCGCGACCCGCGAACTTTGCAGCCGATCGAATATTATCTCAAGCTGCCGGACGATTTGGCAGAACGCGATGCGATTCTGGTCGATCCGATGCTCGCGACCGGCAATTCGGCGGTGGCGGCGATCTCGCGCCTCAAGGAACTGTCCGCGCGCTCGATCAAGT
>JAFMSA010000085.1 GCA_017353855.1 Alphaproteobacteria bacterium | reverse complement strand
TTTCTCGCGCCGCGCCTGCGCGATCAGCTTCCCGACCCCTCGCATTTGCGCGATATGGAAACCGCCGCCGAGCGGCTCGTCCGTGCGGTCCGCCGTGCCGAGACAATAGGCATTTTTGGCGATTACGATGTTGACGGGGCAACCGCCGCCGCCTTGCTGGCACGGTTTTTCGCCGCCATCGGAACCCCGACAAGGATCTACATTCCGGACCGCTTGCGCGAAGGCTATGGGCCGAACGCACCCGCCTTGCTGCGCCTGCGGGACGAAGGTGTGCCGGTCGTGGTCACGGTCGACTGCGGGACGGCGGCCCATCTGCCGCTCGCCGAAGCCGCCGCGGCCGGGCTCGACGTCATCGTGGTCGATCATCATGTCGCTGAACCGCAGTTGCCGCGCGCTGCCGCGATCGTCAATCCGAACCGGCTCGACGAGAAGAGCCCGCATCGCGGGTTGGCCGCGGTGGGCGTAGCCTTCCTGCTCGCCGTGGCTGTCAACCGTCAGTTGCGCCGGGGCGGCTGGTACGGCGGGAGCCGCATTGAGCCCGATCTGCTGCAATGGCTGGATCTCGTGGCGCTCGGCACCGTCTGCGATGTCGTCCCGCTTGACGGGTTGAACCGCGCGCTGGTCGCGCAAGGAATCAAGGTCGCACGGCGCAACGCAAATACCGGGCTTGCGGCTCTGGCTGCCGCTGCCGGCCTCGAGGAACCCGTCGACGCGTACCATCTCGGTTTCGTGCTCGGCCCTCGCGTCAACGCCGGCGGCCGTGTCGGCGCTGCCGATCTGGGCGCACGCCTCCTGGCGACCGATGATCCGGTGCTCGCCGCCGAGTTCGCCGGACGTCTGGACGGCTATAACCGGGAGCGCCGCGAGATCGAGGCGCGCACATTGGGTGCTGCAACCGCGATCGTCGAGGCAGCGCCGCAATCACCGGTGCTCGTCTTTGCTGCGGGGGAGCATTGGCACCCCGGTGTAATCGGCATCGTCGCGGCGCGCCTCAAGGAGCGCTACGAGCGCCCGGCCTGTGTCGTCGCGCTCGCCGATGGCATCGGCAAGGGGTCCGGTCGCTCGATCGCCGGGTTGCCGCTGGGTCCGGCAGTCATTGCGGCACGTCAGGCCGGATTGCTGGTCAGCGGCGGCGGCCATGCGATGGCGGCCGGTTTCACGGTGCCGGCGGCAAAACTCGATGCATTGCGGGAATTCCTCGTCGAGCGGCTGGGAGACGGGCTTGATCGCGAGTATCTGGTGCCGGAGCTGGCGGTCGACGGGGTGCTCTGCACAGCAGCGGCGCAGGCCGAGCTGATCGACCACATCGCAAGGCTCGCGCCGTTCGGCGCGGCCAACCCCGAGCCGCGTTTTGTCTTTCCGTCCGTGCGGGTCGCCTATGTCGAACCGGTAGGCAGCGGGCATTTGCGCTGTACGTTGGGGGATACACTCGAGAGTGCCTACCTGCGTGCGATTGCCTTTCGCGCGGCGGGGACGCCGCTCGGCCGGTTGCTCGCCGGAACCCACGGCGCGGCGGTGCATGTCGCGGGCCATCTGCGCCGCGATCGCTGGCGCGGCGGGGACGCCGTGCAGCTGGCGATCGACGACGCAGCTCCGGCGCTCTAGGGATAACAGGCATTCCGCCTGGGGATAACCCCTTCCCCGGCCCTGCCATAAATGCGTAATCTCTGCGGCTGAGACTTCTTCGGCTCCGGACCTTGACTTTATCTCGCATCGGTCAGCGTCCGCCCGATCCAACAGGAGGAACAGCATGAGCGACGTCGACGGCGCCACCTTGATAGCGAGGAGCCTCAAACAACAGGGCATCAACCATTTGTTCGGGGTCGTCGGGTTTCCCGTCGGGCCGATCGCAGCGGCCGCGCAGAACGAAGGCGTTGCTTATATCGGCATGCGCAACGAGCAGGCCGCCTCCTACGCCGCGCAGGCCTACGGCTATCTGACCGGCCGCCCCGGCGCCTGCATCGTTGTGACCGGCCCGGGCGTCGTGCACGGCCTCGCCGGCCTCGCCAATGCGCAGCAGAATTGCTGGCCGATGATCCTGATCGGAGGCGCTTCGGAAACCTATCGCGGCGGCATGGGCGCCTTTCAGGAAGAGCGCCAGGTGCTGATCGCGTCGCCGTTCTGCAAATTCGCGCACGGCATCGAGAGCGTAAAGCGCATCCCCTACTACGTCGAGATGGCGACCCGCCAGGCGATCTACGGCCGGCCGGGGGCGAGCTATCTCGACATGCCCGACGACATCATTACCGGCAAATGCGACGAATCCGAGGTCGTGCAGGTCGAGCGCGCCGCCGACCCTCCGCGCACGATTGCACCCCAAGAGAATATCGAGGCGGCCTTGAACCTCCTCGAGCGGGCCGAGCGGCCGCTCGTCATTGTCGGCAAAGGCATGGCCTGGTCGCGCGCCGAGGACGAGGTGCGCGCCTTTATCGAGCGTACGCAAATCCCGTTCCTGCGTTCCCCGATGGGCAAGGGGGTCATACCGGACGACCACCCGCTGTCGGTCGCGGCGGCGCGCACCTTGGCATTGCAGAACGCCGACGTCGTGTTCCTGATGGGTGCTCGCTTTAACTGGATCCTGCATTTCGGCCAGTCGCCGCGCTATGCCCCGAATGTCAAGGTCATCCAGCTCGACATCGCGCCCGAGGAGATCGGACACAACAAGGCGACCGAGGTGCCCTTGGTCGGTGACGGCAAAGCGATCGTCGGGCAATTGAACGCCGCACTCGCCGGCCGCCAGTGGTTCCATCCGAAGGACACGCCGTGGCGCCAGATGATCACCAAGAAATCGGAAGACAACGCAGGGATGATACGTCCGCAGATCCAGGATGATGCGGCGCCCGCCAATTACTACCGCGCTTTGCGCGACGTCGCGGCGTGGATGCCGAAGAACGCGATCCTCAGCGCCGAGGGTGCAGGCACGATGGATATCGGCCTCACCCAATTGAATGTCGCCAACGCCCGCTCCTGCCTCAACGCCGGCACCTACGGCACGATGGGGGTGGGCTTGGGCCAAGCCATTGCCGCCTGCGTCGCCCATCCCGACCGTCCGGTCATCCACCTCTCCGGCGACTCGGCGATCGGCTTCTCGGGCATGGAGATGGAGACCCTGGTCCGTTACAACTTCCCGGCCAAGATCGTCGTATTGAACAACGGCGGCATTGGCCCGGGAATGCCCGAGATCCCGGAAAACCCGATGTTCAATATGAAGCCCAACGCGCTCATCTACGGCGCGCGCTACGACCGGATGATGGAAGCCTTCGGCGGCAAGGGCTTCTTCGTCGAGAACCCGAAGGATATTCGTGGCGCGCTCGACGAAGCGATGAACTTCCGCGGCCCGGCCCTCGTCAACGTCGTGATCTCACAGGGCTCGGCCCGCAAGCCCCAGCAATTCCGCTGGCACAGCTGACCCGCCGAGGGCTCCTCGCTCGGGTCGCACCATCAGCGGCGCGGCCCAAGCGAACCGGTCCTGTTTTCGGTATTGTCGAGTTGGGTTATTCATTCTGACGTAGAATGAATAACCTGCCGGCTGGTGCCGCCTGTGCTTTTATGAACTACCCTCACCGAGTTCGGTGAGGGTAGTCGCGGGTGTGACACCGCATCGGCCATTTCCTGGCCGATGATGCCGTGTTGGTTTGTCAGTCCTGCATCGCCCAACCGGCCGCCCGGACTCAAACAGCACTACGGGAACATAACGGGAATTTACGACAGACAAAATCACGCAAAACTGTCGGAGCAGGAGGCCTGAGCACCAATTCCCCGTCCCTCCAGATTTGGAGGGAACCCCTCGCGCAAAACGTAGACTTCCTGCCTGGTGGTGGTGACTTAAAGCTAGTCGAGGGGCGCGTAGCGGATAGCTCCCTCCCGTGCAGGGCCGCAAGGGCATAGATTTGGAAGATGGCGTATCAAACATTTCGAGTCGAGATTACCCGGGACGAGACGCGTGACGACGGGCAGGTCAGAATCGAGATCACCGCCTATATAGATCGCATGCCCGAGACGAACGAAGCGACGCTCGGGCGGTTGAGCCGCACGTGGCGCGGCGTGTGGAACAGCAGACTGCAGTACACCGGCGATTTCGAAACGCTCGCGGAGGCGCTCGCCGCGATTGCGGCGGCCTATCCCGAGGCCGACCGCATCCGCTGCTACGAATACTCGGTCGATAACGAATTTCCGGTTGAGGTGGCCCCGCTCCTGCGCTCCGGTGAGAAATGGTTGCCCGCCACCTAGTGCCGCGTCGGCCTGTCCTGTTTCGAAGCCTGCCTGCGGACCCATCCCCGGCGATTATGCCCGGTCGCAGCGATGTGGCTCATAAAGGTCGCGGCCCGTTCTCTCACCCTGCCCGCTGCGTGCTCCCACCTCGCCTCCAGGTAAGAAGAGCGCTGCCGATATAACGCTCGACCCGACCCCAAACCAATTTTGACGCCAGTCGACCATATCCGGCGCTAGCGGAATAGCCCAGATTCTCGCCGAGGGTGTCGATGATGAAGTCATCGATTACACCGCCGGGACAGACGTCCCGCAATATCCGATATCCCCGTGTCAGTTATTCCTGTGTCAGGGCACCTGAGTAAAATGGAATGGAACCAACCGCCGGGCGTGAGCCCGCTCGATGCGGCGGCCGGGTAATGTCCTGGACGCACAGCGTAACCGGGGACGTGTGTTCACAATCGAGAGCATCGCTGTTCTCAATCAGCTCGATTACGAGCCCGCTTCGTCTGGCCGGCAGGGAACGTGCAGCTGTTGGTCGCGATAAATTCTGCGGTAAGTCTCGCCGAGGGTCCGAGCCGACGCATCGACTCGAGCGGGTTCAGCATCTGCCGGCCGACCGCATCGGCCGGCCCCGGCATGTTCGCGACCGTCGGTGAGTTATTACCCCGGAAAATCCAAAGGCCGCCCGCTCGATTCGGCCTCCCGAGCTGAAATCGTGATCGAGCATGCACGCAAGCCCGTCGGATAACGGCCACGAGAAGACGGCCGTTGCCGGCGGGCGCGCCGTTGGCTGTTGACGATCTGCCGTCGATCCATGAGGACCCCTTCGGTCCCCGCTCGTTGTACTGCCGGCCGCCGAGCGCATCCTGCCGGTAACAGCCAACCCGGCCGTCGCACAATACCCGGCACTCGGGCGCGCCGCGGGAGGTCTCGCCCCGGGCCCCCGTTTCGCGCAATCCGTCCTCGAGCGAAAACAGATCATTCGCCGTTTACGAGGCCCACCCCTCGGGCACTTTGTCCACACGTCCTCGGCCATACGAAAGGGCGGGGGGATCTCCGCTGACTCACCGGTCCGGCGGTCGCGAGAGAGTGGCTTGCCGCTCCGGGGAGTGGGGGGATTCCTCCGGCTGTCGAAACCCGCGGTGCCCGGCTCCGCGACGGCCTGCGGGATGCCGGTTCGGGGCATACCCTGCCACAGGGTTTGCGCCGAGGACCGTCACTATCGGCGTCAATCCGACGAGCCCGACCGCCGAACCGAGCGCCGCTCAGCTGCCCTCGGGGGCTGCGCTGTTGACAGGCTTGGGTTTCTGATGCACCGATCCGGCGGAAACGCAACGCCAGGGAGGAGAGCATGGCGTCACCCAAAAAGCTGTCGCATATCGTGCTGCAGACCAATCGCCGGCGCGAGATGATCGAGTGGTACTGCACGGTGCTCGGTGCCGAGGTCCTTTACGAAGCCGAACGCATCTCGTTCATTAGCTATGACGACGAGCATCACCGGGTCGCCTTTCTGGACCCAGGGCCGCTGGCGGAACGCCAGCCCGACGCGGCGGGTCTTAACCACGTCGCGTTCACGTTCGGCGGCCTCGACGATCTCATCGACAATTACCAGCGGCTGAAAGGGCTCGGTATCCGGCCGCATCGCTGCGTCAACCATGGCGTGACGACGTCGATGTATTATCACGACCCCGACAACAATCAGGTCGAACTTCTCGTCGACAATTTCGCGACACAGATCGAGGGCAAAACCTACATGCGGGGGCGTTCGGCCACCGACAAGAACCCGGTCGGCGTCGTCTACGACCCCGAAGAACTGGCCGGGCGGGTCGGCGCCGGTCTGCGCATCGAGGAACTCGCGTCGATCAACTGATCCGGGCGGGTTCGGCGCGGATGACAATCGGATAGAGCTTTGGACAAGGCCGGCAGCCCCGCTCATCGTCGACCCAAGGCTTATCAGGACAACCGGTTCCTGGAGAGCAAGGATGCGCGGGCACTGCGAATCCTGGCAGAATATTTGGAGCCGCTCTATCGCTTCCAGCGCCACAATGTTCAGGACACCATCGTTTTCATGGGGTCCGCCCGCCTGCGGTCGGAAGAGGCGGCAAGGGCAGCGCTCGCCGAGGCAGAGCGGGTTGGGCACGGGACCGATGCCGCAGAAATGGCCCTGCGGCTTTCGGTCTACTACGAGGCCGCGCGGGAGCTCGCCCGGCGCCTCACGTTATGGTCGAAGAAGCTCGACCGCGAGGAGCGGCGCTTTGTCGTCTGCACGGGCGGCGGTCCCGGCATCATGGAGGCGGCCAATCGCGGGGCCTCCGAAGCAAAGGGAATCAATGTCGGACTGACCATATCCATCCCCGACGAGGAATTCGACAATCCCTATATCAGCCGGGAGCTCCATTTTTACTTTCACTATTTCTTCATGCGAAAATTCTGGTTTGTCTATTTGGCGAAAGCCGTCGTGTTGTTCCCGGGTGGTTATGGCACGCTCGACGAGCTCTTCGAACTTCTGACCTTGGTGCAGACGCGCAAGACGCGCAAGCGGATGCCGATCGTCCTCTTCGGCACGGAATACTGGGACGAGGTGATCGATTTCGACGCGCTCGTAAAATACGGCACGGTCGGGCCTCGCGATCTCGACCTCTTTCATCGAACGGATTCGGTCGAGGAGGCCTACAATATCATCACGAAAGGTCTCACCGAAAACGCACTCGGCAGCCCCGGACCGACACTCTAGAGGGGCGGCGGCAAGCAAGGCGGAGCCATGGCGGAAACCATCATCCTGCGCGGCGCCTTTGCGATCATCGATCCGCGCCGCGGGCCGTCCGGCGTCATCCCGGACGGCGCCGTTGCGATCACCGGCGGCATTGTCGCGCAGGCCGGGACGTTCGCGGTGATAATGGCGGAATATCCAGGCGCCCGGGTCGTCGGCGACGGCAGGCAATTGTTGCTGCCTGGTCTGGTCGATGCGCACAGCCACGGGCGCGGTCTGTCGCCGATCCAGAAAGGTGTGCGGAACGATTTCCTCGAGAACGCACTCTTCGACTGGTCCTACATGCCCGTTCTGCCGCCCGAGCTGACCGCTGCGATCTGCGCGTGGCGACATCTGCGCGGCGGCTGCACGCTGCTGCATCACAATGGCTTCGACGATGACGGCAGAGAGGGGGCCCGGCGTGCTCACGTCGCGATCAAGACCTACCTCGCGACCGGTATCAGGCTTGCCTTTTCGCCGGGTATACGTGACGAGAGCAAGCTTGCGATGGGCGGCGAGGAATTCCTCCGGACGCTTCCGCCCGAACTTGAGGAGGCGGCGCGCCCGTTCGTCTTTTTCGACAAGGAGGCTTTAGTCGACGAATATTTCAGATTATTCGATGAGCTTTACGATAATTACAATAATGCCGATACGCGGATCCTCCTGGCGCCATGCTGGGCGCACGGCGCCAGCGAGCCGTTTCTGCGCCGGGTGCGCGCCAAATCGGATGCGCTGGGCGGCGTCATGATCCACATGCATCTGCTGCAGTCGCCGGTGCAGAAGGCCTACGGCTTGCGGCGGCACGGCAAGCCGACGGTATTTTGGCTCGACGATCTCGGCTTGGTCGGCAGCAACCTCGCCTACGGCCATGCGATCCACGTCACCGAGGCCGAAATCCGATTGATGGGCCGCAAAGCCGTGTCGGTCACCAGCCATCCGAGCTGCAACCTGCACATGCGCAACGGCATAACTCCGGTCATGCCATTGCGCGCGGCGGGGGTGAATGTGGCAATGGGGCTCGACGACAAGACGATCAACGACGACGAAGACGCAGTGATGGAATTGCGGATGATGCACAAGGTGCATCGCCTCCACAGTTTTGAACTGACCACACGAGCGCTGAGCGCCTATGAGGCGCTCGAGATCGCAACCGTCAACGGCGCCCGGGCGGCCGGATTTGCCGGCGAGGTCGGCGCGCTGTTGCCAGGGATGAAAGGGGACGCGATCCTCGTCGATCTCGACCGGGCGACGCGTGATCCGTGGATCGATCCCGAATTCGACATTGTCGAGGCGTTTGTCGAGCGATCGATGGGAGCGGACGTCGCCACCGTCGTGGTCGGCGGCAAGCTTATAATCCAGGATCACCGACCGCAAACTATCGATGTCGATGCGCTCTACCGCGAAGTACGGGCCTTCTGCGCGAAGGGGCTCACCCCCGAACAGCGGAAGCGCGCCGATCTCCTCGCGCGGATCAAGCCCTATGTCCAGGCTTGGTATGGTATGTGGCACCAGGAAGCGGTCGACCAGCCGTTCTACCGGGTCAACAGCCGAGTGTAGCGTCAGCTACTAGAGTGTAGGTATTACTTAAGTCAAGCATCTAGGGTCCCCGTCGGATCGCGAGACCGACGAGGGCGTTCGCGAGAAGTTGCCGCGATTGGCGCGCGGCGAAATGGGTGGGGCCGGGCGACGAGCGAGTTGCACCCGTTCGGAAGACGCGTCAACCTCAGTCGGCTCTGACCGCTCCGTGAGGGATACCCGTGCCTATGCGCTATGTGAGACGGGTCCTGCAGCCCGGAGAGACAATCGTCTACGCGACGAAGCTGCACTGGTTCGTCTATCTATGGGCGATTGTCCTCTTCGTCATTTGTCTGGTCCTGGCTGTAGCGGCATGGTCGACCGCGGACAGTCAGAAGCTCGACCTCGCCCTGGGAATCGCCGCGGTGATATTTGCGCTGCTGGCGCTCTCCTCGGCTTTCCGGGCATTCGTCAGGCGCTCGACGACCGAACTGGCGGTAACTAATCAGCGGGTCATCTATAAGACGGGCCTGCTTGCCCGTCATACTCTCGAAATGAACCGCGCGCGGGTCGAAAGCGCGGTCGTCGACCAGACCCTACTCGGCCGTATCTTCGGTTATGGGAGCGTGACCGTCCGTGGCGTCGGCAGCGCGCTGGAGCCGATCCACAACATATCCGATCCGCTGACCTTTCGCAGCTATCTGACCAGCGGTTAGTGCCCGAACGAGATCGTCGTTCCGGCGAAAAGCGGAAAACCCGACGCCGGTGCCGGGTGGCGGTCCCGTTCGTGCCGGGAGAACGCCGCGGACCGCTCCCCGGGCGGCGGCTCCTTTGGGCGTTCCGGCGTATTCCCGCAGGGTGTGGTAGCGTGCCGCTCCGGTCGGACTCAACACGAAGTTCGGATCACGTCCGCCACCTCGCCCCGCTCGTCACACTGACGACAAAT
Organism: Alphaproteobacteria bacterium; assembly: GCA_017353855.1. Taxonomy (GTDB): domain Bacteria; phylum Pseudomonadota; class Alphaproteobacteria; order ATCC43930; family CGMCC-115725; genus AP-15. Next base: position 1,599 of record JAFMSA010000085.1, on the reverse strand, counting down.
TGATCTCTCGGACAGCTGGCTCATCCAGCTCCCCTTTTGGGCGGGCTCAGCACGATTTCCGGGCTAGGCGCGGACGGGGACGCCCTTCTGCTCGAAGAGTTGCTGCAATTCGCCGGTCTCGAACATCTCTCGGATGATGTCGCAGCCGCCGACGAACTCGCCCTTGACATAGAGTTGCGGGATCGTCGGCCAATTCGAGAATTCCTTGATTCCCTGGCGGATCCCCGGATCGCCGAGGACATCGATGCCTTTGAACTTGACCCCGACGTGGCTCAGGATCTGTACCACTGCCGCCGAAAAGCCGCACTGTGGAAACACCGGCGAGCCCTTCATGAACAGCACTACGGGGTTGCTGGTAATATCCTGCCGGATGCGCTCGTGAACCGTGTCGTCCATTTGATCCTCGATTCCGGATGGTTTGCGTTGTGAGGTGGGGTCAGTTATCTGGGGCGCCGGTCTGAAGGGCAAGCGCGTGCAGCTCGTTCCCCATTTTTCCGTGCAGCGCCTGATAGACCATCTGATGCTGCTGTACTCGCGTCTTGCCGCGAAAGGCGTCTGAGACGACATGGGCGGCGTAATGATCGCCGTCGCCACGTAGATCCTCGATCGAAACCCGAGCGTCGGGCAGGCTCTCCTTGATCAACCGCTCGATCATCGCCGCGTCCATCGCCATCGCCAGCCTCCCCGCGTTCAATCCTGGGCCATGTAGTCCGGCAACCAACCCTCGTTCATGGCTTTCAGGGCGTCAACGGATATGGCACCGGCCTCGGGCAGTGTCAACGAAGCCCCACCGACCTGGCCGATCACGCGGGCGGTGACCCCGGCCGCTGCCGCCGCCTCGAGCACTGCCTCGGGATCCGGCGTTTCAACCAGGTATCGCGCCTGGTCCTCGCCGAACAGATAGGCATTGCGGGCCAGCTCCGCGGGTAAAGGGTCGAGGCAAACACCATGCCCCCCCGCCATCGCCATCTCGGCAATCGCAACAAGCAGGCCGCCATCGGATAAATCGTGACAGGCGGCAATGCGGCCGCCGCGGATCTCGCCGCGAACGAAGTCGCCGTTGCGCCGCTCGGCGGCGAGGTCGACCGGCGGCGGCGCGCCGGCCTCGCTGCCCTCGATCTCCCGCAGATAAAGCGAGCACCCAAGATGGCCGCCGGTCTCGCCGATCAGGATCAGCAGGTTGCCGTCCCGCTTCAGTGCGAGATCGACGGTGCGTTGCGCATCGGCAATCAACCCGACCCCGCCGATCACCGGCGTCGGCAGGATCGCGTTGCCGCTTGTCTCGTTGTAGAGCGATACATTGCCCGAGACGATAGGATAGGCGAGGACGAGACAGGCTTCCCGCATACCTTCGATCGCTCCGACGAACTGACCCATGATCTCCGGGCGCTCGGGGTTGCCGAAATTCATGTTGTCGGTAACCGCGAGCGGCTCGGCGCCAACGGCGGTCAGATTGCGCCAGTTTTCGGCGACCGCCTGCGCACCGCCGCGCACGGGATCGGCGCGAACATAGCGCGGCGTGCAATCGGTTGCCATTGCCAGGGCCTTGCCTGACCGGGCGACGCGCAGGACGGCGGCATCGCCGCCCGGCCGCCTGAC
>JAFMSA010000534.1 GCA_017353855.1 Alphaproteobacteria bacterium | reverse complement strand
CAGACTGCCCCTACGCTCGCCGGACAACGTCGTCACTAGCTCGAGATTGCGCCGTGTCGCGGTATCGATCTGCATGATCGAACCGGGTGCTACACGGTGAGGCGGTTCGAGGTGCGGTGCCCGACCCTGTTGCGTCAGGCCGATATACTCAACAAGAGCGCCGGCCGCGGCGAGCTCGGCGCGCCCGAAACTGCCGAAGCCGTCGAGCGCCCCAACCCCATAGAAACTTTCCAGCCGCCGGCGTCCGGCTTCGCTCTCGAAGTGAGGATTGGGCAGCGGTGTCAGCGCCGGCTTCCATTCGGCGAAAAGCTCAAAAAGGGCAGCACGGGTCAGGAGCCGCTCGGGCAGCAGGATCTCGCCTGGCGTCAACCGCGCCAGATCGCTTGCGAGGGCGGATTCGCGCGTGGGAGCCAGCGCGAAGGCGCCGGTGGACAGATCGAGCCAAGCGAGCCCCATCTCGCCGCCGGCTTCGGCGATGCCAGCAAGATAATTGTGCCGGCGGGCGTCGAGCAGGCCCTCCTCGGTCAGCGTGCCGGCGGTTACGACGCGCGTGACGGCCCGCCGCATCGGCCCCTTCCCGCCGCGCCGCTTGGCGTCGGCGGGGTCTTCGATCTGGTCGCAGATCGCGACCTTGAAACCGGCGCGAATCAATCGGGCAAGGTAGCTCTCCGCGGTGTGGACGGGGACGCCGCACATCGGAATGTCCGCACCCCCGTGCCTGCCGCGCTTGGTGAGCGCGATGTCGAGCGTCTGCGCCGCAGCGACGGCATCATCAAAGAACAGCTCAAAAAAATCACCCATTCGGAAGAATAACAGGCAATCCGGGTTCGCCTGTTTGATCTCGTGGTACTGCGCCATCACCGGCGAGGCGGCGGGCGCGATGGGGCGGCTAGCGCGGCTGGCAGATTCGTCCATATGGCAGGGCATCAGAGAACGCTACGGGCGTTTGACGGTAACATGCGGCAAGCCCAAGCACGAAAGAGAGGATCGGCATGCCTGAGCCTTTGCCCGCTTTTCCGACATTCGTGAGGCCCTTGCTTGTTTCCTCCCGACCGCGGCCATTTTCATCGGGCCGTCTCGGATCTGCTCGCCGCCCGGTTTGACACGAGCGATCTCCCGGTGCTGGCTCGCGCAATTCATTGGCGAACCGGCAGAAAACGAACCGACGATCCTCCCCACAGAGCTCAGCGGCGAGATAAAGTGCATCGCCCCTTCGACGTTCGCGGGGATCATTCTGTTGTCGGGCGGGCCGATTGTCGCCACCTTTGCCGCACTGGTGGGTTCGGATCTGGGCGATGCGGCGGCTGTAGGAGCTCTTCGACGGCTATGCGGCTCCCGCTCACGCGGAGGATTTCGAAACTGCACTGCGCGCCGGGCCCGGGCTCTTATAGGTGGGTTGCGAGATTGCCGGGCGCGAATTAACCGCCACGCGGATCTCGAAGGAAGCCGCAGGACGTCATGTTCATATCCCCGCGCGCCGCGCGTTCTCGATAACGCGACGGCCGAGGAGGAGTTCGTGCAGATTTCCACAACACCGGAGCGGTGTTCGAGGAAACTCGCAACCGATCGCGGTTCGATCTGATCTAGAAACAGAGTGCTAATACATCTGCGGAGCGATCACATTCTGTGGCCGATCGGTCAGCAAAGCCGTGCGCATCGTCTCGGCGGACTTGACGCGCGTGTCATGCTCCGATTCCGGCGTGAACCACGCTGCATGTGGGGTCACGACCAAGCGGCCTTCGAGCCATGACTCACGCGACCGATAGGCGCGTAACAGTTCGGGTATCGGCTCGACCGGCGGCTCGACCGGAAGGACATCGAGCCCCGCTGCAGCAATATGGCCCTCGCGCAGCAGGTTCAGCAGCGCATCGAGGTCGATGATCGGCCCACGTGCGGTATTCACCACGACCGCTCCCGGGCGCAGCAGCGCGAGTTCTGCACGACCAAGCATGCTTCGGGTTTCGCGGGTCAGAGGCGTGTGGATCGACAACGTATCCGTCTGCTGCAAGAGATCCTCGAGGCTGGCAGCGCGTTCAATGCCGAGTGCGAGCTCCGCACCGTTCGGCAGATATGGATCATAAAATATCACACGAAAGCCAAACGGGCGCGCCCGCAAAGCGACGGCAGTGCCGATCCGGCCGAGCCCGATGATTCCAAAGGTCTGCACGCCAAAACGCCGGATCAGCTCGCCTTTGACGGGCCCCCAGAGCGCAGGCGGGCTCTGCCGTTGCCGCTCGTGATAGAGAATCACCCCACGGCGCAGCGACAGTGCCAATGCCATCGCATGGTCGGCCACCTCGGTCGTCCCGTAATCCGGCACGTTGCAAACCAGGATATTGCGCGCTGCTGCGGCGGGCCGGGCGATCTTGTCGTAACCCACCCCCATGCGCACGATGGCGCGCAGCCTTGGAAAGCGCTCAAGATCCTCGGGTGTCACCGCGTAGCGCATGATCATCAGCCCATCAGTCTCAGCGCAGTCCACGGCGTCGAGATTGGCCAGTGCCTTGACCGTGCGTCTCAGGACGCGCACTTCAGGCCCGAAGATCCGCTGTTCGAGGCCGTCATCCGGGATCTGTCTTTCTTCGGGGTACAGGACGGTGACGGTCATTTCGCGGCGGCCAGCATGTCCCGAACGCCGCGCAGCGCCAGGTAATATCCCGGGAGCCCGAAGCCGGCGATTATGCCGTGGCTGACGCGCGCGGTCTCGGAAACCGGTCCGCGCCGGACCGGATTGGAGATATGGATCTCGACGGTAGGGAAGCGCACCTGTGAAATCGCCGCCACCAGGGCCGGATAACCTGTCCCGAAGCCGGCCGGATTAAACAGCGCGGCGTCAAACCCTCTGTCATTGGCCTCGTAAAGCTTGTTGATAACCTCACCTTCGATATTCGAGTGAAATATCTCGAAATCGAGACCCAATTCGGCGGCGTATCCGCGGATCTGCTCGTCGTATTCGGCCAGCGTCATCGGCCCGAAGATCTCCGTCTGAACCTTGCCGCGCATATTCATACCGGCACCGTGGATGATAAGAATTTTCGGCATGCCGCTTTCCTCCGGTTAACGCAATCGGGAGCCGCTGGGCATGCTAGTTGATGGATTAGCGCTTCGGCTAGAGTCATGAACCGCCCGCTAAAGCAGGCGGCTTGGTCTGCATGATGGCACCCATCCTGTTCCGACTGTTGCCGGGACAGGATGCCGCGCAACGGAACATTTCGCAGCGCGGCCTGGATGTCGGCATGATGCGTAAGGCCGCAGGCTTGGCATCGGAAGGATTGCGGTTTCGATTGCCTGGCGCGACATGTCCGCGCGCGAGCAGCCTTGCTGGTGCCGCGCGGATCACCTCGAGCACGGCCACCGGGAATACTATCGGTTCTTCCTCCCGCGCGCGATCCACACCCGAAGACCGGAAGAGCGCAGCCATACGACGTCGCACCCACGTTTCCCCACTGAACCTTCCCAGAGCTAAAGCCGGGGGGTTCTGAGGGGCATCCCGGGAAACTCTCCGCAGCTCTCGCCATCGCGTTGCGCGGCGGGTACATCATCTGCGGTCTCGTCTGCGGGCCTATCCTCTTCGAGGGACGATCCGCTCCCGACGCTCATCGCGTGGGATCGCAAGAGCCTCTCCCGCTCGCAGGTTGAAGAAAAGCTTGGCACCGTCCGTCGCAGCAGCGGTTCCGCAACCGCCCCGATGCTTGGACTATCGAGGATGTACCAAGACGCGGTAACGGGGCCACCCACGATAACGGGCTTCCGGGGATGGGTGGCTGTCCCCCACAGTGACCAATGTTTCCGGCCGCAAG
>JAFMSA010000533.1 GCA_017353855.1 Alphaproteobacteria bacterium | reverse complement strand
AAAATATCGAAGACGCCGAGCACAATACGACGCGGTTTCTGATGATGTCGCGCGAGCCCAAGCGGCCGCCGCGCGGAACACCGACGGTGACAACATTTCTTTTCCGGGTCCGCAATGTTCCTGCCGCATTGTACAAGGCATTGGGAGGGTTTGCGACAAACGGGATCAATATGACGAAGCTCGAGAGCTACATGCTCGGCGGCGCGTTTGCCGCGACCCAGTTCTATGCCGATGTCGAGGCGCACCCCGAGGACCGCCCGTTGGCGCTGGCGCTCGAAGAACTCGGCTTCTTTTCGCGCGAGGTCAAGATCCTCGGCGTCTATCCCGCCCATCCGCTGCGCATTGCCGCCTCAACGCGCGAGGCCGATTAAGAGGAGGAGCCGATGCCACTGATGCTGATAGACCACGCCGAGCTGCATCGAATGGCCTCCCGTATCTTCGAGGCAGCGGGCAGCAGCCCCGAGGAAGTACGAGTGATCGCCGACCACCTCCTCGAGGCCAATCTGCGGGGCCACGACAGCCATGGGGTTGGGTTGATCCCAACTTATCTGCAGCATCTCGCAAACGGTACGGTCCTCGCCAACCGCAAGGGGCGCGTCGTCAGCGAGGACGGGCCGCTGATCGTCTATGACGGCGAGCGCGCCTGGGGCCAGGTCGCCGCGCGCGAGGCGGTGATGCTGGGCATCGCCAGGGCGCGCCAGACCGGGGTCGCCGTCGTGGCGTTGCGCAATCCGCACCACATCGGCCGCGTTGGGACTTACGGCGAGATCTGTGCCGATGCGGGTCTCGTCTCGTTTCATTTCGTCAACGTCACCGATGCACGGCCCGCCGTTGCACCCTGGCGCGGTACCGATGCGCGCTTCAGCACAAACCCGGTGTGCATCGCCATCCCGGGCCCCGCGCCCGAGCGGCCAATCATTCTCGACATGGCCACGAGTATGATCGCGATGGGCAAGGTGCGCGTTGCCCGCAACAAGGGCGAGCAATTGAAGCCCGGCACCCTGCTCGACGGCGACGGCAAGCCGACGACCGATCCTAATGCGATGTACCGCCAGTCCCGTGGCGCGGTCCTGACCTTCGGCGAGCACAAAGGCTATGCGCTCGCCTTTGTCTGCGAGATGCTGGCCGGCGCGCTCTGCGGCAGCGGCACGATGCGCCCCGAGCGACAGGGCCGCGGCACGGCGACCAACGGCATGCTGACAATCCTGATCGATCCCTCGCGCCTTGTCGACCGCGAATGGCTGCGCGAAGAGATCGCGGCGATGACGGCGTACATCACTGCCTCGCCTCCGGCGCACCCGGACGAGCCGGTGCTAATTCCGGGCGACCCCGAGCGCGGGACGCGCGCCCAGCGTATCGCCAACGGCGTGCCGATCGACGACGAGACCTGGCGCGAAATCACTGCTGCCGCCCGCAGCATCAACGTGCTGATCGAAACGCCCCGCTTGAAGCCGCAGTGAGTTCGCGGGCGAAGCGCACGATCCGGCGGCCCGCCTCCGCAAGGCGCCGATCCGGAACGGTCAGCGCGATGCGCAGGTGTCCGACCGCGCTTGGCCCGAAGCTGTCGCACGGCAGAACGGCGACTTTTTCCCGTTCCAACAGCCTTCGGGCGAAATCCTCGGAGCCGAGGCCCGTACCGCGAATGTCCAACAGCACAAACATGCCGCCCTCGGGCGCCGCGAGGCAGCAATGCGGCGCGCCCCTCAGAATGCGCGATAACATCTTCGCGCGACGGCGATAAGCCTCTCGCAGAGCATCCACCTCGGGCAGGTCGCCCTCCAGCGCTGGCAGCACGCCATCCTGAACGAAAGCGGGGCTCCCGTAAGTCATGCACAGCAGCAGGTCGAACAGATGCGTCGAGAGTGTCGCTGGCCCGATGATCCACCCGAAACGAAAGCCCGGTATCGCGTGCGATTTCGACAGACTCGAAACCACGACCGTGCGCTCGGCCATGCCGGGCAGTGACCACGGGCTGACATGCGGCCGCGCGAAGGCAAGGTCCTCATAAACCTCGTCGGACAGCAGCCACAGATCATGACTTCGGCAAAGCTCGGCAATACGCGTGATCTCTTCCGCAGTGAAGACGGCGCCGGTCGGGTTGTGGGGGCTGTTGATCCAAATCACTCGTGTGCGCGGCGTCACAGCCCGCGAGATCGCCTCGATGTCCGGGTGGAAACCCCGGTCGCCGCGCAGCGGCACCGTCGTGAGATGCGCGCCGCTCGCTCCTGTCACTCCTGCGTAGGTGGCATAAATCGGCTCAGGCACGATCACCTCATCGCCGGGGCCGGCCAGGCACTGCAGAGCGCAGAACAATCCGCCCTGCGCGCCTGTCGTCACGACGACGTTCTCGGCGCCACAGGGCTGTCCGGTTCGCCGCTGGAAGCGCGCCGCAATCGCCTGACGGACCCGCGAAAAGCCGACTGTCGCCGAATACCCCGTGCGATGCCGGCGCAGCGCGTCGATTGTCGCATCGATGACCGGTTCGGGCGGTGCTTGATCGGGATCGCCCACTGTCAGAAAGATAACCTCTTCCCCTGCGTCGCGACGCCGACCCGCCTCCATTTGGATACGCCAAGCCCCGGCGCCCCTGGCCGAGACGCGATCAACAAGCGGCGAAAACCGCACGGCAGTCCTCCTCGAATCAAGCAGGCAAGAGATAGCCAAAAGGCTTGCGCGAGGACAGGCTCGACGCGGTATGGTAGGCAGTTCAAATGAGTATGAGATCAGAGGTGGTGCGGCTTGGTTTGCGCTGGTTGGTCAAACGGCGGAACTGTCGCGAGCTGAGCATCGAAGACCATCGGCAATTCGTGGCGAACGCAGAGCGCCTGGTTCCCGACCCGCCCGCAAGCACCCAAACGCTCCGCGTCGGTGTCGGCGCAGTCAAGGCCGACCTGATAACGACCCCCGGGTCCGCGGCACGTCGCTACGTTCTTTTTTTGCACGGCGGCGGTTTCATCGTCGGCTCTCCCCGTCTTTACCGTCACCTGACATGGCGCTTTGCCGAGACGACCCGCGCGCGAGTGCTGGCTGTCGATTATCGACTGGCCCCCGAGCATCCGTTCCCGGCGGCGCTCGAAGACGCAATCTCGGCCTATCACTGGCTCATCACTAACGGCGCCGACCCGCGGCAGATTGCGATCATCGGAGATTCGGCGGGGGGAGGCCTCGTCTTTTCGCTGATGCTGCTGTTACGCGATGAGGGCGTGCCGCTGCCGGGCGCCGCCGTGGCGCTGTCCCCCTGGACCGATCTCGCTCTGACCGGCTCCTCGCTGCGGATCAACGCCGTGGCCGACCCGATGCTCAACGCCGAAGATCCGCCCCAATTCGTCGCGGACTACCTTGCCGGAGCCGATCCACGCACGCCTTACGTCTCGCCTCTTTATGGCGACCCCGCCGGTCTGCCGCCGACGATAATCCAGGTCGGCAGCGACGAGGTGTTGCGGGACGATGCCGTGCGGATGGCCGACCGCCTGCGCGCGGCGGGGTGCGAGGTCGAGCTCGAAATCTGGCCGCGCATGCCGCATGTCTGGCACGTTTTCGCGCCGCTGGTCCCGGAGGCGCGCCGGGCGATCGAGCGCGTCGGCTCGTTCGTCCGCAGCAAGACCGGCTACGAAGCCCGTACCGCCGGCACCTCCGGCGGCGAGGATCTGAGCTGCACATTCGGTCGCGGGCAGCCTGCACTGCGAGTTCCGTCAAAGACCAAACTCAACTCGTGATTCGTCACCTGATGCAATTTCTCGAGTGTCTGCCGGCGCAATTCGTCTCCCGAGGCGTGCACCGCGGGGCCCGAGCCCCAATGGACCGCCAA
>JAFMSA010000532.1 GCA_017353855.1 Alphaproteobacteria bacterium | reverse complement strand
AAATGCGGCGACCCGCTCGACAAAGGCTTGGGGCTGCTCGATTTCCGGATGATGTCCGGCGTTCTGGATCAATTGCAGGCACGAGCCGGGGATCAGCCGGCTGTAGGTGCGGCCGTAATCCGGCGTCACGACCCCGTCGCTTTCGCCCCACAGCAGCAATGTGGGCACCCGGATGCGGCCGAGCCAGCGCGGCAATTGCGGATTGTACATGTAAGGCTGCCATGCATAGAGGCAGAGCGCCTCGCGATTGCGGGCGTAGGTGACGAGCGCCTCGTCGGACATCGCGTTGAAGTCGGGCGCGAACCGGTCCGGGTCGTGCCAGCTCCTGCGGCGCACCTCGTCGGGCGATCGGTTGAAGATGTCGAGGATGTCGGGTGTCTCGCGGGCGCTGACCTTGATGCCGAGCGGGTCGACCAAGACGAGTTTGTCGAGCCGGTGACCGCATGCCGCCGCGAGCTCCGCCGCCAGCCAGCCGCCGAACGAGAAGCCGAGGAGTGTCACCTTGTCGCTCGGCAGTGTGTCGAGGACCTCGAGGTAGAGATGGACGAGATCGTAGACTGTGTCGAAGTCCTTCGGCCGGGGCGAGCGACCGAACCCCGGGCTTGACGGCGCGAAGATCTCCCCGTGTCCGCCGAGCAATTCGAGAAAACGGGCCTCGGGATCGATGGTCTGAAAGCCGTGCAGCAACACGATCGCGCGGCCGGCGCCGCACCGCAGCGCTTCAAGCTCGATCCCCTGTACGCCAAGCTGCTCGATCTGCGCCTTCACACTCTCCTCCGGCCAAGTTTGCGCAACATGTATAGCTGGCTTGCCGCGGATCAGAAACCCGGGTTCGCGCGGTCCGGCTCAGCGCCATCGCGGATTCGACCGGGGGTTCCACGTGCCCGGAGCGCCCTGCAGGCGAGGGGATAGGCCGCGCTCAGTCTGTCGCTCGCGCGAGCCGCGCGCGGGTTCCGGACTACGGGCGTCCGGGAACCGCAGCGATGGTTGAGACGAGCGCGGCCGCTGTAAGATCGGAAAGTCGACGGAGGGCAGGATGCGGAATCTGCAGGTGAATGGCCGACGGCTGTGGGCGAGCCTGATGGAATTGGCACGGGTCGGCGCGACACCGAAGGGCGGGGTCTGCCGCCTCGCGGCAAGCGATCTCGACGGCCAGGCGCGGCGGCTGTTCATCCGTTGGTGCGAGGAGGCCGGCTGCACCGTGCAGGTGGACAAGATCGGCAACATCTTTGCACGCCGGCCCGGCCGCAATCCTGGTCTGCCGGCGATCGTGACCGGCAGCCATCTCGATACGCAGCCGACCGGCGGCAAGTTCGACGGCGCCTATGGCGTCATGGCGGGGCTGGAGTTGGTGCGCACGCTCAACGACCTCAATTACGAGACTGAGGCGCCGATCGAGATTGTCGCCTGGACCAATGAGGAGGGCTCGCGCTTTTCGCCGGCGATGGTCGGTTCCGGTGTGTTTGCCGGTGTTTTCGAGCTCGCCGAGGGTCTTGCGCGGCCGGACAATCTGACCGGCGTGACGCTTGGCGACGAGCTCGAGCGGATCGGCTTTGCCGGCTCCGCGCCGGTCGGTGCCCGGCCGGTCGCCGCCTATTTCGAGGCGCATATCGAGCAGGGGCCGATCCTGGAAGCTGCGCAGAAGCCGATCGGCGTCGTAACCGGCGCGCAGGGCCAGCGCTGGTATGAGATCGTTGTCACCGGGCAGGAGGCGCATGCGGGGCCCACTCCGATGCAGCGCCGCCGCGACGCCCTGGTCGGAGCTGCGCGCATGATCGAGGCCGTCAACCGGATCGCTCACGCGCATGCTCCTCACGCGTGCGCGACTGTCGGTTTTGTGCAAGTCAGCCCGAACTCCCGCAACACGATCCCGGGCCGCGTGTTTTTCACGGCGGATTTCCGCCATCCCGAGGATGCGGTGCTGGGGGCAATGGACGGCGAGCTGCGGCAGGCGTGCGAGGCTGCCGCCGGGTCGGCCGGCCTCGAGGTCGACGTCAAGGAATTCTGGTACTTCCCGCCGACCCCGTTCGACGCCGATCTCGTCGCCGCGGTGAGGAGTGCGTCTGCAGCCCAGGGCTATCCGCACCAGGACATTATCAGCGGCGCCGGCCACGACGCGGTCTACCTGGCGCGCGTGGCGCCCACCGCGATGGTCTTCGTGCCGTGCATCGGCGGCATCAGCCACAATGAAACCGAGGACGCCAACCCGGAGGACCTGACCGCCGGTTGCAACGTGCTGCTGAACGCGGTCCTCAGTCGCGCGGCTTAGGCCGGGCTGCGAGCGCGTTTAGGGCCGCCGCGGGCCGGGACGTCGGACGGGCTGATGAGAGGAGGTTGGCAGGGATCGGGGCGAACGGGCCGCGTGCCGCATCCCGCACCGCGCCGGCGAGGTTCGTTTACGCTGCGGGAGGAGGCGGATAATTGCGCCGCTGATTCCGTGCGTGCGGTTTCGCAGTCTCGCGCGGCGGGCTTGCGGGGTGGGGTCCGCATCGCCGCGGCTTTACGAGCGACAGAAGGGCCGTTAGTCCCGGAAGTGATGACGGTTTTTCCGCGCCCGCTCAACGCAACCTGCGACGGATCCTGCGAGGACAGCGAAAGCTTGCTGAATTGTGTTCAATGTCGCGATCGGCGCAACGGGCGGGAGCCCCGGTCCGTCAGCGGTCTTGCCGGAGCTTTCGTGAGCCGCAAAATGCGCGGGTTCTCATCGGCCGTCTGTTACCCGGGCCTTTATGCGAGGCCGCCTCGTCACAATTTATGGCCGTATCGACGGTCCTTGAATGGCGCAGACCTGTCGCGGCGAATCGTCGTAGCTCTATCGGTCGACCGTCACTTAACTAAAGATTGAGAGGCCGGGATAGTTTGCCGCCCGCTGCCGGATGCTTGACCCTGATGAGTGACCTCGTTTTGAAGCATGGACTTTCCTTTGCGGACCTCTATGACCGCGAGGGTCTGGTGCGGCTCGATAGGGCTTTTGTCTCGCATCTGCGAGAGATCGATATCGGTCTGCATGACCGGCTGACGACGGCGCGGCGCGCTCCGGATGCGATCGAGCGCCTCGAAGAATCGAACCTTTTGGTCGATCTCGCCCCCCACCTCGAAGATTTTATCGGCGAGCTGTTCGGGATCGGAGGCGAGCTCAGGGAGCTTCAGGCGCGCCATCACGACCTGGCACCGCTCTATTCGGTCAAGCGGCTGTTTGTCCAGCGCCGCGCCGTCAAAGGCGTCAAAGAAGCCGACGCGGCAACAATTGACGGGCCCGGGCTGGCGACTGAGCTTGACCGCCTGATGGGTTGCCCTTCCGACAGCGGGGGCCCGGTGGCCGGCTGGGAGCGGCGTTATTCCGAGCACGTCGCGCGCTGGCTTGATAACGAGGTCGCTAATGCCCGGCCGCTGGAAATAGCACAGCGCTACGCCGCATGGGCGACACTCTCGCCCGAAGGCCAGCGCAAGCATCGGCACGGCGTGCTGTTCAGGGTGCCGCACAGGCTCGACCCGCGGCATCTCGTTCCGGTCGAAACCGTAGAGCGCGACGGGGTGACGATGCTGCGGCTGCCCGAGGACGAATGGCGCCGCCGCGACGGCTTCGCGCTGACCGACCGGGGCACCGACCTTACCGGCGCGCTCGACCAGGCAAACTACTGCATCTGGTGTCACAACCAGGGTAAGGACAGCTGCTCGCAGGGACTCAAGGAGAAGGACGGCGCCTTCAAGAAGAGCGCGTTCGGCGTCACGCTTGCGGGTTGTCCGCTCGAGGAAAAGATCTCGGAGATGAACGTAGTGAAGGCGCGCGGCAACAGCCTCGGCGCCCT
>JAFMSA010000531.1 GCA_017353855.1 Alphaproteobacteria bacterium | reverse complement strand
ATAAGATCAGAGATCAACGCGCTCCTCGCTTCCGCTGTAAACTTGGCCACGGCTTCTCCGCCAAGTTACTGCAAGATTTGGCAACAGCACGTGAGGATACGCTATGGTCGGCGAAGCGCGCTCTACGCGAGGAAGCCCAGCTGGCATACAGCCTCCCACAAGGTCATATCCCAGCAATGCGCAACAGGCGGGATTTCTTGCCGAGCTGGCGATCGCGCAGATGCCCAGATAGGCCAATTGCGCGAGGTGATCGCGTCGGTATCCGATTTGATCGAGCCCCTGCATATCGGCGCCACGCCTTAAATCACTGCGCAGCTCCTGTCGCGCACGCGCTTACGAAAATACGCGTTCCGCTCGCGGTCGAGGCTACTCCGGCCAGATCATTCTATGCTTATATCGTCTGCTGTTGCTTGGTTAGAGAGTTCTGGTGGTCGAAGACACGGCGCCTATCATTTATGTGGTCAATGATGACGAGGCGGTGCACGATTCGCTCAAACTGCTGCTTGAGAATCGACAGCATGGTGGTCGAAGTCTACCGGTCGAGCGAAGAGTTCGCACGGACCTATGTGCCCGGCCGTGGCGTCTGCCTGATCCTGGACCTCCATCTTCCCGGGGCCAGCGGGATTGATTATCTTGCCAAGCAAGCTGGCGCAGCAGCCGAGCTCCCCGTCATCATAATAACCGGACGGGGCGATCCGGCAATCGATAAGCCGGTGGCCGGGCAGGAATTGCTGTCCTATATCAGACAAGCGTTGGGACGGGGTTAATTTCACCAGCGCTAGCCTCGGCTTAACGCGAAGCGTAGTACTGCAGGCACTCCGCCTCGCGTCCCCGGACGACTCGTCGACCCGCCGTTTTGCCGCGGGATTCGGTGACGACTGTGCATTGCCCCTCGGGCTGGCTGTCCTCATGAAAGAAAATGATGATCCAGTCGCTCACGCGCCCGAGCCGGTGGGCCCGTGCGGTATTGGAGTAGAGCGCCGTGAAATGCCATGATCCGCGCTCGGTATGGAGCAGGGGAAGCCAAGCCTCGCGTTTCGGGTTGAAGCGCTTCGGGGCAATCCTGATCAGCTGCCCGGCGGCCGCCTTTTCCCGGTATTCGCGGTCGACGTCGAGAAGCAGATCCACGCCAGGCTCTTCGTTCCGGTGGAGCGAACCCCGGCGGACCCGTCCGAGCATTTCGGCTAGCACGGCCCGCACCATCGCAGCGCGCCGATGACCGAAACCGCGAACCTGCTCCAGCCGACCATCATGCGCCGCCACCTCAAGCGCCTCGATCGTGTCGAGCTTCAGGGTCTCCCAGACCCGGCCGGCAAGAACCGGTCCAATGCCCGGGACCGCCCGGAACAAGGTTTGCGGGCCGGCGCTGCCCTTCAGGTGCTCGAGGAAGCGCCACCCGCCGGTCGCCAGCATTTCGGTGATCGCGCTGGCTATGGACGCGCCGATGAAAGGGACCGCTTCCAGCGCTTTACGCCCGCCTCTCCCGGCGATAGCGCTGAGATCTTCGTTCAAGGCACGCACTGATCCGGCGGCGTAGCGGTAGGCCGCGACGCGGTACGGGGCGGCCCCTTGCGCCGCCAGGATGTCGCCCGCCTGACGAAGCTTTTCCGCGATCCGGGCGTTTGGCCCGCCGCGGTCGTCCTCATGCCGAGCCGCGGCCGAACGAATTCCGGGGCTGAACGCATTCGACCCGTTGATCGATAGCGGCTGATCGGATGCGAGCGCCATCGCGGTTTCTCCAATCTCACCCGGTACAATGGCCGAAATAGCGCTGGTCGTTGTTGATCTGCATCAACAGGGCCGGGATTGGGTCCTGATGTGGATCAATGCGCAGAAGCGCCATTGGGTGCCTGCTGTAGGCGCCCTACCGCCTTGGCGCACCTGCTTCATGCCCGTCCTCAACTCGGATATTGCTCGCAACCTCGACAAGCTCGCTGATTTGCTCGAGCTCGAAGGCGCCAATCCCTTTCGGATCCGCGCCTACTGGGGCGCCGCCCGGGTGGTCGCCGAGCCGCGGCGCAGCGTCACTGCAATGACTGCAGCCGGCGAGGACCCTACTCTCCCGGGCATCGGCAGGGATCTCTCCGAGAAGATCGGAGCCGTTTCGGCGAGCCGCCATATCACCGTTTTCGACGAGACTGAGCGGCGGACTCCGGAGGGGCTGTTGGCCTTGCTCGACGTGCCGGGCGTTGGCGAGAGGACCGAGCAGAGGACCCGGCAGGAAGCCCAAAAACGCCCCGCGACCGGGCCGAGGATCAGGCGCCCAGTTGCCGAGGATATTGCCAAGCCGCTGTTGCGCTATGTCGGCGAGATTGAGGGCACTCAGCACGCCGCCGTCGACGCCAGCTATCGCCGCTGCAAAGAAACTGTTGGCGATCTTGACACTGTCGTCGCATCGGCGCGGAGTACCGGCATTGCCGAGCGTTTCGACCGCTACGAAGACGTTGCGCAAATCCTCCCGCGCGGGCCGACCCGGTCATCGGTGGTTCTGCGCAATAACGGGATCCAGGTCGAGTTCCGCATTGTCTCGCAAGCGAGTTACGGTGCGGCACTGCAATATTTCACCGGGTCGAATGCGCATAACATTGCACTGCGCCGCACCGCCGTTGCACGCGGTTTGAAGCTCAACGGATACGGATTATTCGAGAGCAAGCTCGCCAGGGAGATCGGTGTCAAGCCGGTGCTCGCCACCGATGCTCACAACCCAGGGCGAGCTGGCCTTCATTGCGTTACGCGGTGGAGCAAGCGCGGTGCGGCTGGCTGCATTCTCAATACCCTCAATCGCGACGAGTTCAGGGCAGCGTTACGGCACTCCTGACGTCCACCCCAATCGAAGGAAAGAACCGATGCAACTACCACTTCAGATCGCGTTTCGCCACATGGACACATCGGAGGCGGTTGCGGCGCGAATACGTGAGCGCGCCGCGGAACTCAAACGTTTCTGTGATCGGATCACCTCCTGCCGTGTCATCGTCGAGTGTCGGCACCCTCGCCGCCGGCAAGGCAAGCTGTTCCGCGTCCGTGTCGATCTCAAAGTTCCCGGGAAAGAAATTGTCGTTGGGCGCGATCCCGCCGCGCACCATGCGCATGAAGATGTCTATGTCGCGATCCGCGACGCTTTCGACGCGACCCGCCGGCTGCTCGAAGACCACACTCGTCAAGCGCGCGGCGACGTTAAGCTCCATACAGTGCCCGACCATGGGCGCATCGCGCGAATGCTACCTGAGCAGAATTGCGGCTTCATCCTGAGTTCCGAGGGTGAGGAGATCTATTTCAAACACTTGAGAGAAACCAAGGGATAGCCCGCCATAGCTTAACGATCCAGCTTAACAAACTCGAGCCGCGGCCGCTTTGGTCAGCCAATTCATCACCCAGCCAGCCCATCGTGGGGTACAGCTGGTGCAGCTCGAGATCGGCGACCCCATCGATTACCAGACCATGCCGCCACTTCTCGGCGGCGCGATCGGAGCCGGGGTCGAACAGCCGATACAAGACCGTCAGAAATACCGCGCGCTCGAGATCGAATTGGAAGCCGCGCTCGCCGGCCAGCTCGCTGATTACCCTCTGGCAGCCGGTTTCCCGCTACACTCGTTCCATCGCCAGCGCCGGACCGAGCTGGCGCGTGGCCAGTTTGGTCGCCTCGCCTTTCTCATAGGCGGTGAGCACACAACTGCACTGCTTGAAAAGCGCGCGCCCGAGCGCAACAGCCGCTCAAGCGTGCCGTCCTGCGCCAGTTCGTCGACCCGGCCGAGGGTGGCCACGACGAATTGGCGGGGTTTGCCGGCGATCCGCTCATTTTTGACGATCTGCAGAT
>JAFMSA010000530.1 GCA_017353855.1 Alphaproteobacteria bacterium | reverse complement strand
GCCGCACGAGCTCGACCGCCTGCTCGCTCGCGTCCTCGGCGCCCTCGACAGAATGAACCAGCGCTTCCTGCCCGCCTGCAATCAGCAATAGCAAACGGGCGGGGGGCCAGCTGAAGGTCGGCATCAATTCCGCGCCGTCCTGAACCGCCAGCCGCCCGGAAGTCCCCGCACCGGCATAGACGAGGCGCCCGCCGCCTCTGAGCCGCGGCTCCATGGCCAGCACGGCCTCTTCGAGAGCGGGCCGCGCCGCGCGCACCGCCGCCACGGCCGCGAATTGCCCCTCAATCATCGTGTCGAGAATGTCAGCGGGACTCCAGAGGTCGATTGCAGTATACCGAGGGCTGTGACGTTCGGTGTCCATGACCAATTCGCAACGCGTTGCGGGCTGGATGTAACCCATCTCCTCCCTGAAGGGAGAGGCTTTCGTTTACGCCGGAAGCGCGGGGGTTACCAGCCCAACTCGAAAGGAAACCGGAGACGACGTCGCCCGGGAAGCTCAAGACCAACGTCCGAAAGCTTCCTCGGTTCGGACCCCTTGAAGACAAAGCTGCAGACAAGCCCCTGGATAGGTACGAAACGGGTCTTGCTCAAACGCTGCCTGGCGACGGGGGCGAGGGGAGCGGAAGCGAAAGCTTCTCCTCGCGGGGCCCTAACGGGCACTCATCTCGTGCGCTCGTCAGGAACGAGGATGTCCGGTAGGGCGTCCCCCTTCTCGACGGTCTTATTGGCAATTCAGCTCAATAGAGAGAGTGCCTCATCCCCGCCCTGAAGGATGAGGTTTCCGACGCGCAGAAACCCTTCAATGCTAACGCATTCGAGCTGAGGGTTCTTGGAGTACAACTTCTGGTGTCGAGCGGAACAGAATTCGCGGTCATAGCCGACAACGTCTTCGACGGGACCGCCCTCCGCCGTGATTGCGCGGTGGTGATCGAGGGATCCTTCATCCTTCGCCTCGTCCCCACAGCCGAACTTCCGCCCGATACTCCCACCCGGCGCCTGCCGGAAGGCGTCTGGCTCGCTCCCGGTTTCATCGACACTCAGGTAAATGGCGGCGCGGATGTGCTGTTCAACGACGATCCGAGCCCTGAGGGCATCGCCGCGATCGCAACGGCGCATCAGCGGTTCGGAACGACGGCATTGCTGCCGACTTTGATCAGCGATACTCGAGAGAAAATGCGCGCCGCGCGCGATGCCGTCGACGCAGCCGCCCGCGTCGACCCGAGGATCATCGGGGTCCACTACGAAGGGCCGTTCCTCTCTCCGGATAAGCCCGGCGTGCATGAAAAAAGCATGATCTGCCATCCCGAGCCCGGCGATTTCGAAATGCTGACGTCGCTCCACAACGGCGTGACACTCGTGACACTGGCGCCCGAAGAGGTGCCTGCCGGATTTGTTGCGCAGCTGTCCGGCGCCGGGGTGCGGGTTGCTCTTGGCCATTCGATGGCCACCTATGCGCAAACCCGGGCGGCACTCTGCGAAGGGCTCAGCGGCTTTACACATTTGTTCAATGCAATGCGGCCCCTCGAAAGCCGGGAACCGGGGCCCGTCGCGGCCGCGCTCGAGGAGCCCGGAGCGTGGTTTGGAATGATCGTCGACGGAAAGCACGTCGCGCCCGCGATGCTCCGGCTGGCATTGCGGGGCGTCGGCCGACCGATGCTGGTGAGCGACGCTATGCCGCCGGTCGGCGGCAGGCGAGAAAACTTCACGCTATATGGGCGGCCGATTGCCGTTGACGGCGGGCGCTGTGCCGCAGCGGACGGAAAGCTTGCGGGCTCCGTGCTCGACATGGCAAGCGCCGTGCGCAATTGCGTGAGGCTTCTTGATATGCCGCTCATTGCGGCCCTGCACCTGGCATCGGCTGCACCTGCGGCGTTTCTCGGCATCGAGCACTGGCTAGGCCATCTGGCCCCAGGCTATCGCGCCGATATGGCAGCGCTCGATCCTGCGGAGGTCCGGATACGCGCCACCTGGGTCGCCGGCGCCGAAACTCCGGCCGACGGCGAGTCGGCAGGCGCTCCCGATACGGCCAGGCATGCCGCCATGCGGCCGGGGCCGGGATAGCGGGGCTCGGGTCGCGAGTGAGGCGACAATCCGGCACCCGTCGCGCGCAGCGCCACAACCCCATTGCGGTCATCGCGCGTGTCGTAGCGATAAGGTCCAGTGCCGGACGGACGTGTGCGTGTTGGGTCCAGTCGTAATTCAACTCTTTGGCGCGAACGTCACGTTTGCAGACCGGCAGCCGGCCTCCTTCTGCAACGAAATTGAGCTGATAGGTCGTTGTGAGGACGGCAGGGACCCCGGGAACCTTGGTGCCGAAGACCACAATTCGGTCGTCCATCTTCTCATGCCGGCAAAATTTTCGAGAGCGGGGCGCGCCTGCGTGAATGTACAGCCGCGGGTTCCCCGTAACGCGATCTCTACCTCGGGTTCGGGGGCAGATATAGCGTCTGCCGATGAACGAGCTCGTGAAATCCCAGCGAGACGATGCCGGCTTCGAACGCAGACAAATCCATGAAATGTCCCCTCGGAGCGGGTTCGCGGATTCCCCGCGCAAGGAGCGCAAGAGGCCCGTTTAGATTTGGAGCCGCTGTCCGGCTTGGGATTGGGGCGACAGGACGTGTCGCCCTATCCTTGGGCAGCTGTTGCGGGGTTTAGTTCGCCTTCGGCTGCCAGAGACCCAGATGTGCGCCGGTCGGATCGATAATGATCGAGAATGACCCCGCATTCGGCACCTCGGTCACGTCACGCGCGACCATCGCACCGAGCGATTTTGCCTTTGCCGTTGCGGCGGCAAGATCGGCGACAAGCACATAGGGCAGCCAGGCCGACGGCGCTCCCGCAACCGGGTGCTTCAGCATGCCCCCGCCGGTGCCTTCGCCGACATTGATCATCGTGTAAGTCATCCCGCCGCCTATGTCCTCGTCTTTGAGCTGCCAGTCGAAGAGCGACTGATAAAAGGATTTTGCCTTCTCGACGTCGGTAGAGGCGAGTTCCACATGCACGAACGGATTGGCCATGACCTCTCTCCATGTCAGCGTTGACAGTCGACACACAACGAGCGGCCTTAAACAGGCGCAACAGGATATCGTGACCCCGGCATCATAATTGAATTTTGTGAAGAGCAGAGTGCCGTCTTCATCAGGGTTCGTTTGTTTCGAAAGAGTATGCCCGGACTTGACCCGGCTGCCCTCAAAACGGGGGTTGGCCGCTCCCGGTGCCGGCCGCAACGGGCGAGTAGGGCTCCTCTTTTGCGCGGACTGTTTGCGGCGGCGCCGAACTCGGGCCCGGGGAATCGTGCCGCAACCGGGCATCGACGACCACTTCGGCGGTCCCGCATTCCTTAATGCCGAGCACCTCGGCCGCCTTCGCCGAAAGATCGATAATGCGTCCCGGGCGATAAGGGCCGCGATCATTGACGGTGACTTCGACCGAGCGGCCGTTCTGCAGGTTCGTCACACGGGCCTGCGTCGCGAAGGGCAGCCATGAATGCGCCGCGGTCATCGCGCGGTCGTCGAAGCGCGTCCCGCTCGCGGTGCGGCGTCCGCGCCAGGATCGGCCATACCAGGACGCCATCCCGCGCTCTTTGACGACGATGTCGCGCCGGGTGCGATCCCGGTTGACGGTCTGGGTCTTCGGCGTGTCGACGAAGCCCGCCGCACTCTCGTCGTCCACAACAACTTGCGCCTTCGCCTGCGCGAACGCGCCGATCAACATCAGTAAGCCGGACACGATACTCCGTGTCCCGCCGGCAAATTTCCACAGAATCATGATACCGCGACGCACCCCCCTCGCGTCTGTCGATTACAGTTTGTTACG
>JAFMSA010000529.1 GCA_017353855.1 Alphaproteobacteria bacterium | reverse complement strand
CGATCGGCGACGGGCGGCTACTCGGATCTGATTCGCTGCAAGGGCGGCGGCGCCAATGACAGCGTTTACTTGATCATTCCGCCCGACAATGCCGAAATGTTCAGGGCCGTAACGGAGGTCATCGGGCGTACGGATCTGCTGACCGATGAACGCTTTGCCAAGCCGCCGGCGCGGGCCGGCAACGCGGCGGCCTTGACCGAAATCATCGAGGGCTGGACCAAGGCACGGGACAAGCGCGAAGTCATGCGGGCCTTCGCGCAGAAGGGCATCCCCTGCGGCGCCGTGCTCGACACCGCCGAAGTGCTCGCCGATCCGCATCTGCGCGAACGCGGCACGGTGTTCGACCTTGAGCATCCGACGCGCGGCACCTATTCGATGATCGGCTCGCCGCTGCGCCTGTCGGCTTCGCCGTTTGCCACGTCGCCCGCGCCGCTGCTGGGCGAGCACACCGAGGCGGTGCTGACCTCACTCGCAGGCTACACGGCTGACGAAGTCCGTCAATTGCGCGACAAGGGCGTCATCTGAGGATCCGGAGCCTCGTTCGACCCGCCCTCCTGTCATGCCTGCGGAACGCAGACGGACAGTTACCGGAATTTACCGTCGCTTCAGTCTCCCTTTGGATCTGAAACAGGAAGAGGGTGCCATGCTCGATCTGATCATTTCCGGCGGCGTCGCGGTGATGCCGAGCGTTACCGCCGCCGCCGACATCGGGGTCGCCGGCCAGAAGATCGTCGCGATCGGCGCGCCGGGCGCTCTCGGGACCGCAGAGAGGGTCGTCGATGCGACGGGCCAGGTCGTCATTCCCGGCGGCGTCGATCCGCACATTCATTGCCTGTCGCCGATCCCATTTCCCGGCCGGAACGAGGATCTGCTGAGCGCGCCGCCCGATCAGGTGAGCCGAGCCGCGCTCTTCGGCGGCACGACGACGCTGCTCGATTTCGTCGATTGTCCGCCGGAGATCGCGCTGCAGCAATCAATCGAGGCGCGGCGAAAAGACTGGGCCAACTCGTGCTATTGCGATTACGGCTTGCATCTGCTGGTGCGCGGCAAGCCGCCGTTGGCGCATCTTGACGCGTTGCGCGAGGCGATCCAGGCGGGCTACGCCTCTGTCAAGATGTTCACGACTGATATCCGGCCGAACCGGCAGGGCCGCATGATCCAGTTCGGCGACATCTGGGAAGTCCTGCAGGTTGTCGCCAAGGCTGGCGGAATCGCGGCGATCCATGCCGAAGACAACGATATCGTCATGCACATGTATGAAAAGCTGATCCGCGAGGACCGTGTCGGCTTCGAGAACATGGCTGAGGTGCACAACACGCTCTCGGAGGACCTGTCGTTCAATCGGGTCATCCGCCTTGCCGAGAACGTCGAAGGTGCGGCGCTCTACATGGTGCACGTGTCGGCAGCGAGCGGGGCCGCCGCAATTGCCGCGTCACGCGCGCGCGGCTTTCCAATTTACGGCGAAACCCTGCACCAGTACCTGCTCTATACAGCCGAAGACTACCGACGCCCGGGCGGACAGATGTATCATACCTATCCCTCGCTCAAATTCGTCGAGGATCAGCGGGCTCTGTGGGCCGCCACGAAGCATGGGGCGATCCAGGCGATCGCCACCGATGAGGTCTGCTGTCCGCTCAAGGTCAAACTGCAAGGGCGGCGCATCGACGACACGACTGGCGGCAATTCTGGTGTCGAGCCGCGGCTGTCGCTGATGTACACGCACATGGTGTCGAACCGCAGCTACAGCCTCGCCAATTTCGTCGACCTCGTCTCGTCGAACGCCGCTCGGATCATGGGCCTTTATCCGAAGAAAGGGGCACTGGCGGTCGGCTCCGATGCCGACGTTGTGCTGCTCGACCCGCGCGCCGGGCGGGTCATCCGCAAAGAGGATCTCCACGAGACCGACTACACGCCATGGGAGGGTCAGGAAGTGGCGGCCTGGCCGAGCATGACGATCCTGCGCGGCAAGATCGCGGTCGAAGGCGGCCAGCTCCTCGCTGCTCCCAGCGACGGCGAGTTCGTGCCGCGCAAGATCGCAGATGAGATCCGGAACCGCCCCGCCGTCTGAGGCAGCGGATGCGGCCGCGCCAAGGGACGAGGTTGGTTCGGAGGAAGCAAGGATAGGGAAATATTCGCTTTGGACTGGCGCCGCAATCTGGGGATGGCCTTCCCGGCGATCCGGAGCGGTGCGACGAGAATTCCGGGCGCAGCGAAATGACTTGCTTCCTGAAGCTCCAACCCGGCGCATACTCGCTCTCGGCGACCCGCTGTGGGCGGGCGGAAATCTCAGCCGCGTAATCACTGCACGGGCGGCCATCCTCGGTCGTCGGATTGCCGATATCGACGCCGACGAGCTTGAAGTGAAGCACACAGCTTGTTCGCTCAGCGGCGCGATGTTGAACTCGAGGGCTTAGCGACGCTAGTTTACTTTCGCATCGATTACTCTACATTAATAGTAATGTCACAGGGCCGGTGGTCTTCACCGCAAAGGAGGACCTGTCCATTCGAAGATGTCAGTGACACCGTCCACATCCCGGGACCGAGGGCGTCCCTTCTTTGCCAGATGTGCCGTTCGAAGTACCCTCTGCGACGTATTTGCTCCTCAAAGGTGCTGGCGAGGCCCGAACTCCCAATCGTGAGTTCTTTCGTCCGCTCCGTGTTGCCCGATGGGCCACTTCCACTTTTTCGTGTCCAGTGTATCTCGATTACCAGACGGTGATCGGCACGCATGCGGTCGACAGCCGCCTGCGTGCCGTGAAGCGTCATCCATAAGTAAAGCGGGCGGCCATGCACGACATTAGCCTTCAGGGCTTGCTCCTGGGCCTCTTCGAGAGAGTAGCCGACCCCCCACCGGGAGAGGGCGATCCCGGTTCCCGGGACCGGAATTTGAGTTTGGACAGCGCCACGCGATATAGACGCTGTGTCTTCCTGGACCTCCTTGGTGACTCGCGGGATTCGAAGCTGAGTGGTGCTTACGGACTGATCGCCGTCTGTAATACGCGGAGCCGCGCGCGAGATTTCAGTTGTTCCCTTCGGCGGCGGCGCCGCGCGGTCGGCCGGCGAGGTACCACCGTACAGGCGCGGGAGGATTTCGAGGTGTTGCGGCTTGGCGTTTTTATGAACGTCATAATCAAGTGTAGCGGTCTTTTCTTTCTGATCAGCAAGCAACCACAAGCCAATGCCGTAAAAGGCACTAATGGTAGCAGTCGCGACGAGCCCGAAGACGATGAGGTCGAGTACGAGGCTGGAGGGAGATCCTCCTGATGCGGTGCGGTGTCTCCGCCTCTCGGGTAACAGAGACGCCTGGGGCATCGACTCAGGCGGCACCCTCCTGTTTCGCACATCTTCAAAGCGCATGCCCGAGCTTTGGAGCTCGTCGAAAAAGGCCGCAGGACGCGGAATTCGATGGGTGGTCCATGAAGGGGGCTCGGGGGCCGGGCTGGTCTCTTTGGGTTTTTTGATCCGGCTCTTCAAAGGACGCTGAACCGAACGTATTCCTGGGCACTTCGGGGTTTGTTCTCACTCAATTCAACAGCCTAGTCAGCGACGACGATCACCAGATTTTAGCGGGAAATTGCAAAGCTAGGGTGGCCGGAAACGAATAACGGTTAATCCCGGATCTGAGCATCCTGCAAGCAACCAGCTGTATCAAAATTTGGACAACCATCGTCGTACAGGCGAGCGTCCCGTTCGGCCTGCGGTCGTCGGGCGGCTCGGGCACGAGCCGACCAGCACGTGCGGCGCTGCGGGCAGCTGAGCGGCGGATTCCGTCGACGGTTGCCATAACCTGCAATTCCCGGACACCGGTTGTGGTGCG
>JAFMSA010000528.1 GCA_017353855.1 Alphaproteobacteria bacterium | reverse complement strand
GCTCGCAGACGACTTCGTGCCATGGCCGGCCGGTCTGCTGCGCGAGGCGCTCGACCGCTTTGGCGGCAGCGGCGTGCGACCGGAAGATGTCGGGGTGAAAGCGCGCCATGTCGTGTGCGTTGAGCGGCACGTCACCGGCGAGGAACATCTTGTCAAGCCAGGAAGCCCGGCGCCAGCGCGCGATTGAGGTGAGCGGCACCGGCAGCGGCACGTTGCCGTAGATGTAGACGTCGAGCGGCGATTCTGGCCCGCGGTTGATACCGCGGCCGCGGCCGAGCCCGCCTTGAACGAAGCTGACATCGTAGACGTCGGCATGCGCCGCCTGCGCAGCCGGATGCTCGTAGGCGAGGCGCTCGAACTCGACGCCCGTGCCATCGGTCATCAGTGCGGCGCACTTTGCGCGCACCGGCTTGGCGACCGGCACCCGGCGGAACGTCTCTGCGCTTGCCGCCATCGCGATGTCGTCCGCTTTGGGGAACGCGCCACCGATTTGGAAGACGGCGCCGACATGTCCGTAATCGTCGTCACCGGCGATGTCGCCATGATGGCGGGTTGTGATGCCAGGTAGCCCCTGGAAGGCAGCTTCATGACATTGGTGGATGATGACCAGGGCCTCCCTGCCGCGGGCTTTCAGCCGCACCTCGGGGACGAGGTCATCAATTTTCTTCGCGGTCGCGGTTTTGCCGCAGCGGCCGAGATATTGATGGACGTGCTGGTGCGGCAGGCCGGCCTCGGCGGCGTGACGTGCTCGACGGTCGGGAAAATTTCCGTACCAAATCAGGGCGCGCGGTCGCGCTGGCGATGATGACCGGCAGCGTATCGAGCCATTGGGCGGGCTCTTTGACCCCGGGACAAAGAGCTTGCCATCGCCGATGAAGACCCGTTCGAGGACGTGGTCATCGACTATCGGACAAGCCTTCGCTTCGTCGGGTATAATCTCGGCCAGCGCGTGCAGGCAGGTAGCGATCTTCGGCAGGGTAATGTTGTAGCTGCATGCCTCCTGGCGGGTGCGACGCGCGGCGACCGACATGCCGGGGGCCATCCCGTCGGCGACCCGGCGCTTCCATGACAGCTTGCGGGCTTGTGCGCACTCCTCCCTGGTGAGCCCGGCCGCGGCAACCGCCGCAAATGGGTCAACCCCACTGAGTAGCCCGGTGACGACACAGTTGATTTGGCAAACAGCTGGCGCAACTCCGCTGTCGCCTCGATGTCGGGCTGTCCTCCATTCTTCTTGGTGTGGAGTACCGGGTATTTCGACAAGAGAGCGTCGCTGAAGGTGTCGAGCGGCAAGCTGACGGTCCCCGTGCCGTGGCTGGTGAAATCCTCCTCGATGATCACCGAGTTGATGTTGCGGAGCAGCGGCTCGGGCAGCGGCGTGAAGACGAAATTGTGCGCGACGAGCAGGATGTCGGCTTTACCGCAGCGATCGAACTGCTGGAAATACGCGCAGTTGTCGCGATAGCGGCAGCGTTTCCTATTTTTCTTGGTGCTGCCGCATACCGCCGGGCTGATCTCGGCCGCAGCCTGGATCGCCAGCTTGACCGACGGTAGATCCTCGCAGAGGTAGTCGCGTCGCGGCGGCTCGCCCTCGTCGAACGGATCGCCTCTGCCTTCGTAGACTTCGACTGTGACGCTGCCGCGGCCGGCTTTTTCAGCCATTGCGCGGTAACGCTCGGCGAGCTGCTTGCCAAGACGGTGCGCTGGCACCATGACAATGACCCGGTGCGCGCGGCGACGCGCATCGCGGTCGAAAACGATCTGGGGCGCCAGGCGGCTGCCCAGTTCCTCGGCCTTGCCGGCGCCGGTTGGGCCGCCGAGCAACATCCGCGGCGGCGGGGCGCGCGGCGCACGCGGGTCGTCTTCGGCGAAGCGGCCGGCGAAGAAGTCGATGATCGCCCTGCTGATCGTGGTGCGGATTTCGCCGACCGAAGCCGTCGGCAACAGGAACGGCGGTGGCCCCAGCTTAAAGCCCTGGGCGATGAGGCACCCCGGTTTGTCGCCCTGCAACGTGCGGATCGCATTGGCGATGCTGTCGATCTGATCGAGATAGCCGGCGAGTTGCTCTGGGGTGCGCCCGGCGAGGTCGGCGGCGGCGAAGGCCGCCGTGATCGCGCGCCGCAACGGCTCGATGTCGGCGTCGGCGCCCCAATCGCCGATGAAGACAGCGATCGCCGATTTCATCGGCGCCAGAAAATGCGGTTTGCCAATCTGCGCGATCCAGCCCGCCGCACCGCCAACCACCCGCCCGGCGGTCGTGCCGCGATTGCGCGGCGGCCCGGGGGGCGGGATGTCGAGCGACAGCGTGTCGGCCAGCCCGCGCCGGATGCCGTAGCGTCGCGGCACCGGGTCGGCCATCCCGACAAATTCCGGTGCTGCGATGTAATGGGCCTGGATCGAGTCGTAGAGGCAATTCTTATCCAGATTGTCGCGCCATATTGGCGAGCCCACCTTGCAACGTGCCGACGTGCTCGCTGGCTTGGTGCGCCGCTAAGCCTATGTGCTGGCCCACATCGACGCATTCCTCAGCGGTCGCTCGCGCCGCAAATGCCTTCGGGCTAATGCCTCATTATCGTCATTCCGTTCAGCCCGAGTGACAGGGGGCTGGTGCGGGGTTCCGGGGGCCGCAATCAATTGGCCGCGGCGGAGGCCAGTGCGCGTCCCGAGGTCTGACGGCGCTGGATCGAGACCAGTGCAAACAGGCTGAGCAAGGCGGTCGCGATCAGATAATAGCTGGGTGACAGCGGATCGCCGGTCCGCGCGATCAACCAGGTCGCGACCAACGGCGCCAAGCCACCAAAGACCGACACCGAGACGCTGTAACCGAGCGCAACGCCGACCGCCCGGGTGTCCACCGGAAACTGATCCGACATTAGTGATGGCAAGATGCCGCTGTAGCCGGCCTTGACCAGCTGGAGCCAGGCGACGGCGAGAACGCAGGTGACGAGCGACGGCCAAGCCGCCATTAGATAGAAGGCCGGATAGGAGGTGAGTACGAACAGCCAACAGGTGACCACCATCAGCAGCGGTCGAGGCAACCTGTCCGACCAGTGGCCGGCAAGCGGGCAGCCGATCGCCAGAATCAGCCCGCCGACCAAGGTTGCGGTGAACCCTGTCGATTGCGTCAGGTGCAGCGTCTTGACTCCGTACGTCGGAATATAGGCCAGGATGTAGAACGAGGCGTTCGAGATGATCGAGATGCCAAGCGCCAGCAGGACCTCCAGCGGATAGCGGCGCAACAGATCAGTAATCGGCATTGTTTCCGGCTTGTCAGCTTGGAGAAACTCCGGCGTTTCGACCATCTTGGCGCGGATATAGAGCCCGGCGGGCCCGAGCAGCATCCCGAACACGTAGGGGATTCGCCAGCCCCAGTCGATCAGCTGCTGGTGGTCGAGCAGCGTCGTCAACGTGACGCCGAACAGCGAGGCTAGAACCGTGATCATGCCTCCGGTGGCGAATGCCCAGCTGGCGCTAAAGCCACGCCGGGCACCGGCATGTTCGGCGAGAAAGCCAACCGCACTGCCGAACTCGCCGCCGACCGAAAACCCCTGCAACACGCGCGAGGGTGATCAGGATTGGTGCGGCAACGCCAATCGTCGCGTAGCCTGGTGTCAGCGCCATCAGCGACGTGCCAATCATCATCAGCAGGATCGACAGCAACAGTCCGGCTTTGCGCCCGGCGCGGTCGGTATAGCTGCCTACGACAATGGCCCCCAGCGGCCGCACGAAATAGGCCAGTCCGAACGCGCCGAACGTGATCAGCAGCGACACGGTCGGGTTATTCGCCGGGAAAAACACCTCGGCGATCGTCACGGCGAAGAAGCCATAAA
>JAFMSA010000527.1 GCA_017353855.1 Alphaproteobacteria bacterium | reverse complement strand
CCGGCCGGCATCGGTCGCGTCCATGACGGGTGCGCGTTGAAGTGGCGCGGATGTTAGCGGGGCTGCCAGACTTTGAAGAGCGGCATTGCAGGTCACGCGCCGGCTTCGAGGGGGGCCGTGCGTGAGCCTTGCGGTGCCATTCGATCTCTCCTGGTTGCCGGCCTGCAATGGGGGTCCGTCGGGCTTGGAGTGTGACCGCTGCCGTGCGGTGGGAGGTTGGCCCGGAGCTGTAATAAGCACCCCTGATCGCCGCCGGGGACCGGAACTGCGCCGCCGATGTCAGGGGACCGGGTCGAGCACGACCACCGGGATCTCACGCTCGGTCTTGCGCTGGTAATCGGCGTAGGGCGGCCAGAACTCGAGCGCCTTTTCCCACAGCCGCGCCCGCTCTTCGCCCGTAGCGGTCCTGGCCCGCGCCTTCGTTTTCGCGGTACCGACCTGAACTTCGACCTCGGGGTTGGCGAGGATGTTGCGGTACCAGCCGGGATGTTGCGGCGCGCCGCCCTTGGAGGCGACGACAAAATAGCTGTCGCCGGCTTTCCCGTAGAACAGCGGGAAGATAAACCGCTCTCCCGACCTCCGGCCGGTCGTGGTCAGCAGCAGCGACGGCACCGTCAGCTCGGGACGGCCCGCCTGGGTCATCCTGTACAGGTGTCCGTCCGTTCCGCCGCTGGAGAGGTAGCGGTTCGCATGCTCCACCATCCATTGGGGAAGGTTCGGCGCCAGTTTGGTCTCGGTCATCCCTCGAACTCCCTCTTCAATGAAAGTAGCGCCCGGAGTCGATGACCGTCGTCTGGCCGGTCATCGTTTCGGTGCGGCACATGGTGACGACCATGTCGGCGCAGTCGTCCTTGTCGGCGGGTCTTTTGAGCAGCGAGGTGGCCGCGGAATTTGCGATCTGTTCGGGCCGGAGATTGGCTGTCGCCCGCGTGCCCTCCAGGAGGCCCGGCGCGACGCAGTTGACGAGCGTTTCGGGCGCCAGCGCGACCGCCATGCAGCGCGTCAGATGTATCAGACCCGCCTTTGACACCGCATAGGCGATCGACGAACCCGTCGGCCCCACTCCCGAAACGGATGCGATATTGACGATGCGACCCCGGCCCTGCGCCTTCATGACAGGCGCCACCGCCTTCATGAGGCGCATCGGCCCGGTCAGGTTGATCGCGATGATCTTGTCCCACTCTTCCATCGTGAGACCATCGAGGTCGGTGAACGGGATCGATTTATTGTAGGCGGCGTCGTTCACGAGAATGTCGAGGCGCCCGAAGCGCCCGATCACCTCGCGGACGACCCGCTCGACGGCCGCGCCGTCGGTGACGTCGCAGGCGCAGGCTGCGGCGTTGATCTGATGTCTCGATGACAGCTCGCGCGCGACACGCTCCGCCTCGTCGTGGCTGTGCGCATACATGACGGCGATGTGGACGCCCTCTCCGGCCAGCGCATGACAAATGCGCCGGCCGAGCCCGCCACTGCCGCCCGTCACCAATGCAACCGCGCCGTTGAGGTCCATGAACTTTCTCCTTCGTGCGAAGCCTCGTTGCCGCAAAAACGGGGACCCGGAACGAGCGAGGGAACCGCCACCCCTATATTAATCGGGGGTGCCCCGGACTTTCGCGGGGGCCGTCGAGGAGCGTTTCCATGCGGCCGGGTGCATTTACGCGAACGACTGCGTCATCGCTGAATAAACCAACGTGCGCAAGTCACGGCGCAGGGTCAGGCGCGCGTCGCTGCCGATTACCTGCGTCATGAACACGACCGTGAGCTCTTCCTTAGGATCGATCCAGAAGGCGGTCGCGGCGGCGCCGCCCCAGAAATATTCGCCGGGCGAGCCGGGCAGGCGGGTTTTCGCCACATCGACATTGACGCCGCAGCCGAGCGAAAAGCCGACGCCGGCGTAGCCCGACTCGCTGAACATGCCCGGCAGCGCCATATCGGCGATCTCCCGCCCGCCGGGCAGATAGTTGAGGCTGAACAGCGTGACCGTCTTAGGGCTGAGGATCTGCACCCCGTCGAGACTGCCGCGGTTCAACATCATGCGGCAGAAGCGCAGATAATCGTGCGCCGTCGACACCAGACCGCCCCCGCCCGATTCCAGCCTCGGCGGCTTGGCGTAGGTGCTCTCTCGGGCATCGTCCTGCACCTTCAGCCCGGGGCCCCTGCCCTCTGGCTGATAGCAGGAAGTGAAGCGCTCGATCTTGTCCGGCGGTACCCAGAACGCGGTGTCGTTCATTGCGAGCGGCTCAAACAGCCGTGTGCGCAGGAACTCACTGAAGCTCATGCCGGACAGCTTTTCGACGAGATAACCCAGCACGTCGATCGACACCGAATAGTTCCAGGCTGTTCCCGGCGAAAAATCGAGCGGGATTTGCGCCAGTTGATCGATCATCTCCGGCAGCCCGCCGGCGGTCTGACGGTCGCCCACCTTGGCCTTGCGATAGGCGGCATCCACGGCAGTGCGCATCATGAAACCGTAGGTGAGGCCGGAGGTGTGGGTCAGCAGATCGACGATCTTCATCGGCCGCGACGGAGGCATCGTGAGAAAGCCGGGGGGTGCCTCGGCCAGCAGCGAGGGCATGCCGCTGGCGTACACGCCGAGGTTCTCCCATTGCGGAATATGGCTGTGGACCGGATCGTCGAGCCCGATCAGCCCCTCTTCGACGAGCATCATCAGCGCGACCGCCGTGATCGGCTTGGTCATCGAATAGATGCGGAAGATCGCGTCCTCGCGCATCGGCTTGCCGCGCTCGATATCAGTGGAGCCGCACAGGCCGGTGTGGACGAGATGGCCTTTGCGCCAGACGTAGGTCAGCATTCCGGGGAGATAGCCGCCGTCGACATAGCGCCGTTTCATCACTTCGTCGAGCCGCGCCAGTCGCGCTGACGAGAAGCCTAGCGTTTCGGGTTTCATCAGTGTCCTCCTGAGAGCGGGGGCTTCTCGAGAGCATACGGCCCTGCGCGCTCTAAAGCGAGCCAGAGCCGGCATTGTGTCGCCGGTCCGTGACGGCCGGCGCTGTTCCGGCGTGAGGCGGGAGCCAGTCACGGACGGATCTGCGCCAACCGTGGCATTGCGGCCAAATTGCAACAGGCGGTACGATCAGCCGGGTATCCCTTTCGTCGTTACGGGTTGCACATTCTGTTGGCATCAGTGCGCGATCGCCTGTTTCCCGGCGGGCTGGACAATATCGTCCAGGCTTTCGCTCACCGGAACTATCGGGTTTACGCCAGCGGCAATGCCGTCTCGCTGATCGGCACCTGGATGCAGCGCGTGGCGGTCGGCTGGCTCGCGTGGACCTTGACCCATTCCGGCACATGGCTGGGAATAGTCTCGATGGCCGAGTTCTTTCCGGTTGTTTTTCTCAGTCCGCTGGCGGGCGCTCTCGCGGATCGCCGTGACCGGGTCGGCATCATTCGTCTCACCCAGTTCGCCGGCGGCATCGAGGCATTTTTGCTCGCCGTTCTCGTTTACACCGGGACCATCACGATTGAACTGCTGTTCGCGCTGACATTGCTGCTCGGTGTCTTCAACGCCGTGGCCCAACCCTCGCGTCTGGCCCTCATTCCGACTTTGGTCGACCGGGTATCGCTGCCGTCCGCACTGGCGATCAATGCGATAATCTTCAACTCCGCCCGCTTTCTTGGACCGGCGGTGGCCGGCGTCGTGATTGCCAAGATAAGCGTCGGCGCCGCGTTTGCGATCAATGCGGCGACGTATGCGCTCTTTCTGGTGGCGATGACGAACTTACGCGGCCTGCCTGCATTACCCGTCGCCGCCACGCAGAGCGTCCTCAAGGCTTCCGCGGAGGCCTACGGCTATGCGAGCCGCCATCCCG
>JAFMSA010000526.1 GCA_017353855.1 Alphaproteobacteria bacterium | reverse complement strand
GTCCGCTGCGTGCCGCCGTCGTGATGCCGCAGCCGGGTGCCGCGCAGCCGCTCTGCCTCCGCCTCGTCGCCCGGCGCTTCCCAGGGCCAGTGCGGCGCGTTGAAGTGCAGGCTCAACAAGAAAGGCTGCCCGCTACGGGCGTGGCGGTCGACGGTTTCGACCGCTCGGTTGCCCAGGAGGTCGGTCAGGTAGCCGGCGGCGTTGGCTGCCTCGTCGCCGTCCCACAGATCGGGTTCGCCGCGCGAATTGATGTGCGTGTAGTAGTCGACCGCGCCGCTGAGAATTCCCCAGAACCGGTCGTAGCCGCTTTGCCGCGGGCCGAACGAGGGCGGGAGGCCGAGGTGCCATTTGCCCACCAGCGTCGTGCCGTAGCCTATCTCGCGCAGCAGCGACGGCAGCGTCGGGTGCGCGGGCGGCAGGCCGACATCGGTCTTGCCCGCCAGCGGTTCCTCGAGGCCGAGCGGCAGCCGGCACTGATAGCGGCCGGTGATCAGCGCCAGCCGCGTGGCCGAGCATACGGCCGAGTTGGCGTAGGCCTGCGTGAAGCGCAGGCCACGCTCGGCGATGCGGTCAATGTTCGGCGTCGAGAAGTCGCGCCGGCCGCAGCACGAGAGATCGGCGTAGCCGAGATCGTCGGCCACGATAAATACGATATTGGGCAGCATCGCGACGGCTCCGCGCAACCAGGCGTCAGAGTTTCAGCAGGCGGCGAGCGTTGCCGTTCAGCAGTTTCTCGCGGTCCTCTGCGCTCAATGGCAGCGTCTTGATCCACTCGGCGGCCGGCGGGTTGTCGACGAACGGGTAATCGACCGAGAACAGGATGCGGTCGATCCCCATCTCCATCATGCAGCACACCAGCGCCGGATCGGAGAAGAAGCCCGATGTCGTGATCCAGAAATGGCGGCAGAAGATTTCCCGGAAGGTCTTCTCGCCCATGGTTCGGGACAGCCCGTGGGTAATGCGCCACAGGTAGAATGGCAGCCCCTCGCCCATATGGCCGAGGATGATCTTGAGCCCGGGATGGGCCTCGAACACGCCCGACAGCACCAGGCGGATGCCTTGCGTCGCGGTCTCGACATTAAAGCCCCAGCCGGCGCGCAGTAGACCGGGATGCGTGTCTACGTATCCCTGGTAATAGGCTTCGATCACCGCCTGCTGCGGCAGCGCCGGGTGGATGTAGATCGGCACGTCGAGCGCCGCGGCGCGCTCGTAGAGCGGCCAGAAGCGCCGATCATCGTGAAACACGCCCTGGGTCAGCCCGTTGATCATCGCCCCCTTGAAGCCGAGCCTGGTGACGGTGCGTTCGAGTTCGTCGGCCGCCGCCTTCGGGTCGGCGGTCGGCACCGCGGCGAAGGCGGCAAAGCGCCCGGGATGGCGCTCTATCGCCGCCCTCAGCCGGTCGTTGATGCGGCGCGCCAATGGCACGCCGGTCGCGCCGTCGACCCCTTGCAGGCCCGGGTTGGCGTGCGAGAGAACCTGCAGGTCGATGCCGGCCTCGTCCATCTCTTTGAGCCGCAGGGCGCCGACATCGTCGAGACGCTCGGCGACGCCGCCTTCCCGATGCTGCTTCAGCTCGCTATCCTGGTAGTGTTCTTCGAGCGCGACGACATAGGATTTGGGTGGCATTATTGTCCCTCCCTGGGTGATGGTTCCGGAGGAGCGCGTCGGCCAAAATCGTGTTGCGCGCCGCCTCGGCAGTTTCCGGACTGCAGATGTTGTAGGCCACGCCGGCCGCCATCGCCACAGTCCACCTGACGGGAATGCGTTTCCTCGCGCACCGCCTCGATCAGGTCGCAGAGCAAATGGTTGCGGCGATGGGGACATGCCCGCCGACACGCCGTGGCTGGCCGACAATATGGAGACACAGTCCAAACGCCTCTGCAGAACCGGGTGACGCCAGTCGGCGATATCCTGGCGATACCGCAACGGGGCATGTTCACCGGCAATCCATCCCGCGACCCGCACGCTGCTGAAGCGGCGCTGGGCGAGCAAGGCCTGGCGAGTGCGGCGCGGGCGCGGCTGGCGCCCCCAAATTCCCCATAGTCGGCGCGGTCTTCGCGAACCGGCTCGCCTCGGCGCGAATCCCCGGCCCGAGCACAGGGCGGTCCGCCGTGGCCTTTTGATTGGCAGTCGGGTCGGATTGATCGGGCTGCGGCAGCGGAATTACGGGCCGCAACCCCCTCCCCTGCCCCCTTTGTCCAACTCACGCTCGCGGGCGCGCAATGCCGGCTCGACGATCTGGCCGAGCGTGACGCGGTGCATGATCTCCCCGGCCTCGTATTTGGCCTGTTCGCCTGTTCGGCTGCGACGATCTCGTGGAACCGGTCATGCGCGCGCTGCGTGATGCGGGCATTCAGGAGGTTTTCGGCGAAGGCTGCCGTTGCCTCACCGGGCAGGCGGCCGAAGAACCGGCGCGCGGCTGGAAAATCCACCCTCCTCCGCGATCCGGCGTGATTACATCAGCAACCTACGAATTTGACGTCTATATCTTGATTAACCGATGGGTAACACTTGTGTTACTAGGGCGCGCTCGAGCGATCGGATTCATTTCCGGCTCGGGTACCGGTTGTATTTCGGGCGCGACGGCGAGACGCTGGTCATCCTTCTGCCCGGCGGCACCAAGCGGCGGCAGCAGCGGGATATCCAGATGGCGATCGAGCTGTGGGCCGATTACCGGCGACGCCGGCGCGGACCGCGGTGAAGGAAGCAACATGGCACTGACACGGAGCTTCAGGGAAGTGGTGCAGCGGCAGGTCGCAAGAGATCCGGCCTACGGCGAGGCGCTGCCGCGCGAAGGGATCGACACCATGCTGGCCGGCGATGTCGACACCGGCAAGGCCATCTTGCGCGACTACATCAAGGCTACGGTCGGCTTCGAGAAGCTAGGCGAGGCGACCGACACGCCGCCCAAGAGCCTCATTCGTATGTTCGGGTCGCACGGGAATCCCCAGGCTAAGAATCTGTTCAGCGTACTCGGCTACCTTCAGAAACAGGCTGGACTGGAGTTGCATGTAACGACGGGGCCGACTTTACGATGCGCCGATGGCCTGAAAGCGCGTTGGCGTTGGTCGACGGGACCGCGGAAGCCCAGACATCCGCGTGTCAACTGTCGAGTGTTTGATTCTTGTTGACTTGTTGACAGTTGAGTGAGCGTTGACAGTCTGGTCGAGGCCCGAGGCAGTCGAAGCCACTGAGTCGTGCACTCTGCGCATGCTGGCGACATTACGAATTTAACAAGATACCCTCGTACCGACAAAGGGGGTGCGGAGCACGAGGTCGCTAGCAGCGTCGCAAAGGCGCCCATCAGGAATGCATCGGTGAAGCGACCGTGGCTACGAAGCGTTCCGACCGCATCGGCAACGCCACTTGGCACCTGGGTGCGCTCGCCGGGCCGACCGATAGGCACGCCGCAACACCCGAACACGCGGCAGCGAAGGCTCGATGGTTTACCATGAGGCGCAAAGAGCTGAGCCTGATCCGGAGATTCCCGCAAGGCCGCACGCCGAAGCAGCCCCCCGACGACGCCCGGCCCGAAGGCGACGCGGACGCATTGACCACCCCTGACATCAACCATGTCAGCCAACGAGCGTCGGCTAGAGCGAAAGCCCATGTACGGGGATCTTTTCGCGGATCTGGAAGCGATGACCCCCGCTTCGCAGCTCGCCGCCTCGAGGCCCTCGGCACAACCTTCGATTCGGGAGTGGAAACCCCAAGACCCGGTAGCGCAGGCCACCATGCGTCCGATCACCCCGCCACTGGTTGTCCGCTCTGCCATCGGACCAAGTCGCCCGCTAATCGACCGTGACGGCCAGGTGTGGTCTGAGCCTGCGAAAGC
>JAFMSA010000525.1 GCA_017353855.1 Alphaproteobacteria bacterium | reverse complement strand
CCGACCCCGACAGCGTCTGGCTCGTCGGGCATCCGGACTACCTGGCCTCGAACCCGCCTACGATGACGTTTACCGACAAGCTGAGCGTGCATGTCGGAAACCACACCTTCAACATCATCCATATGCCCGGCCATACCGCGCCGCAGACCTCGGTGCATGTGCCGGAAGAGGGTGTCGTTTTCACCGGGGACAACGTGTTCCACAAATGTCGCAGCTGGCTTCAGGAATGCGATCCGTGGGAATGGCTCACGGCGTTGGACAGTATCGAGGCCCTCGATGTCGAAACCATCATTCCCGGTCACGGCGAGCCCTGCGGGAAGGCCTATCTGAAAGAGCAGAGGCAGATTGTCGAGAACTGGGTCGGCTATATAGAGCGCTTCGTCGACCGCGGCCTCGCCCCCGACGAGATCCTCAAACAGCCGCTCGAAGTCACCGGACAGGACCCCTATCCGATCGGACAGCGCCTGTTCATCCATGATGAAAGGCTCACCGGCATGATCGTGCGCAACCTGCACCAGCGCATTTTGGATAGGAAACAGTAGCCTCGCCGCCGGGTTTCACGGCAGAGAAACGCGGAGGGTCCACCGAGGACGCCGCGCTCTCCCCGGAGCGCGGTCGGGCGACGAGATCGTGAGGGGCTCGGCGATCAGGCCGCGCCGGGCGATCGGAGGGGCATGCCCGCTCTCCGGGTTGAACGCCGCGGGATTGGTCGCGCGAAGCGCACGACCCGTTGCGCGCTGGAGAGGAGGCTCCCCTTCGCCGGTTCGGCCATCGTCGGACGGAACGGCTCGACGATCGCGTCGGTGCCGCAGGCGGCAGCGATTGTCGATGGTCCGAGGTCGAGACCAGCGATGCCGACCTGCATGGTCCTGCCATCCCTCGTTCTGCGAGCTGAGCATACGGATTCGAGGGTGCGTTTGCCGGCTCTGCGGAGCACGGCTCGAGGCAACGCAGGAATTAAATTATTGTGCTGCCTGGCGGTAGAGAAATTTTCGGCCGGATTGTTAGTTTCGGGCCCCCGCTGTGAGTTGCGCGGTGCGAATTTGAGGATGAGGACCGATGGCAGATGAGCGATGGATGATGCGCGGCGAATACATGGAGAGCTGCAACTGCGATTACCTCTGTCCGTGCATATACACGAACCCGCAAGGTCCGGCGACCTACGATCACTGCATCGCGGCGCTGCTGTTCCGGATCGACGAAGGCAGCTCGGGCAACACCAGGCTCGACGGCCTCAAATTCGCGCTGGTGATTCGCTCGGGCAAAGTAATGGCCGACGGCAACTGGGTTTTCGCAGGGGTCGTCGACGATAGTGCCGCTGACGCGCAACGTCGCGCACTTAGTGCGATCGTCAGCGGCGAGGCGGGTGGCCCGCCCGCCCTCATCCGTGAAAACCTGGTCAGCGATTATCGTGGCGTCGAATACCGGCCGATCGAATTCAATCTCGACGGGTTGAAGCGCTCAGCCGTGATCCCGGGCGTGCTCTCCTTCGAGATCGAAGGCGTTGAATCGCGAAACAGGAGCGCCGAGCCGTTTTACATCGACAACACCGCGCATCCTGCGAACCGCCGCCTGGCGCTGGCCCGCGCGAAGCAAATGCGCATGCACGGGTTCGGCCTCAATTTGGACCTCGTGGGGATGGGCAACAACGGCCACTTCGCGCCCTTCGCGTGGGCCGCTTAACCGGACCGGCGCGGCAGCGAGCGGCGTTCCACCTGAAAACTCGGCTGAGCTCGCGGCTTTGCGCGCGGCGCGAAGGCGCCCGGTTCGTCATCGCCATTGGTGCGCAGCTGCGCTGCCACGCGCTGCGCCGTACGCCGCGGTGCAGGGGTCGGCCGGGGAGGCTTCTTGGCTACGACAGGGCGCTCGCTGATCTTCACATCGAGATTGTAGCCGTCAATTTCCACGCCGTTCGCGACCGCGAGCTTCGCCGCGCGCTCGGTTGCAATATCGACAAAGCCATAGCGCAAGCGCTTTCCGGTCTCCGGATCGCGTGCCACAACGGCGCTCAGCACGATCCCGAAAGAGTCAAAAGCCTCGGCCAGCTGGTCATCGGAGAGTTCCGGCGGCAAATTCGCGACAAAGACGTTACCCCGGAAATTCTGTGATCTCATCGGCTCCGCCTTCCCTCGCGGACTTGTCCCAATACAAATGCTGCGGCCCAGCGTGATTTGGGCCGCAGCGTTTTGGGAATGTAGACTTTGCACTGCTGGGTTGCAGGAGCGAGCCCGGTGGCCAATCGCCGCGCCCCCAAAGGATTTCCCCAAAAGGGTGAGGTTTGAAGCAAAACCGGCGTGAAGCGGTCCGGAGAGGGTGCTATCGTCCGCTGCCGCTTGAGAGGAAATCGAACCCGGGGGGTGCATGATCGTGATGCGACTATGCACGCGACTTCTTTCGCAACCGCTTTTGCGGCGGTGACAACGTAGGCCTGTAACCCATGATCCCGCGTGAACGCTGCGAATATTCGGCGATTGTCGACCGGCCGCCTCTCAGCCTGCCCGGCGGCGCGCGCGTCGTCGTGTGGAGCGTTGTCAATCTCGAGTTCTGGGATATATCACGGCCGATGGCCCGTCAGGTGCTCCCGGCGCCGACCGGCCAGCTATTGCTTCCGGATGTGCCGAACTGGACATGGCATGAATACGGAATGCGGGTCGGAGTGTGGCGATTTTTTGAGCTGTTCGCGCGGCTCGGGGTGCGCCCCACATTGTCGATCAATGCCCGCGTCTGCGAGGAATACGGGCGTGTCGCGAGCGCCGCACGGGAGGCAGGCTGGGAGTTCATGGGTCATGCTTGGGAGCAGATGCCGATCCACCGGGTCGAGGATCAGGTGCAAATGATCGGCAGATCGCTCGATACGCTCGGGCGGTTCGCCGGCGCCCGGCCGATCGGCTGGCTGGGTCCCGGCCTGACCGAGACCGAGCAGACGCCCGACCTGCTCGCCGCCGCGGGGATCAAATATATCGGCGATTGGGTATATGACGACGAGCCCACGCAGATTCGCACCGCGCACGGCCCGCTGATCACACTACCCTATACGGTCGAGCTCAACGACATTCCGATGATGCTCGTCCAGCATCACGAATCGGCGTATTTCACGCAGCGCTGTATCGACGGCTTCGAGCGGCTCTACCGGGAGGGCGCTGAGCGGGCAAAGATCATGGCGATCGCGATCCACCCCTACATCAGCGGTCAACCGCACCGCATCAAATACCTTGAAGCCGTCTACGACCATATCAACCGCTACGCCGGAGTATTGCACTGGAACGGCGTCCAGATCCTCGAGTGGTACTTGTCGGCGGGGGCTAAAGGCTGATTATGGCACAGCGCGTCATGCTACCGACGGAGCGGCTCGAATTTTCCGCTATTGCACAGCGTCCGAAGCTCGTACTGCCGGACGGCGCGAGGCTCGTCGTCTGGGTCATCGTCAATGTCGAAGAATGGGACCCGACGCAGCCGATGCCTCGGACCGTATTGACCCCGCCTGCCGGTGGCGCGCCGATGCCCGATATCCCGAACTGGGCCTGGCATGAATACGGCAACCGCGTCGGCTTCTGGCGGATCCTCGAGGTTCTCGATCAGTACCGGGTCCGCGCCGTGCTGGCCGTCAACGGCTCCGCAATTGCGCGCTATGAGCCGATCGCGCGCGCCGCGGTCGAGCGTGGCTGGGAGCTCATCGGTCACGGCTTCACGCAGTTGAACATGCAGAAGGTGGCGGACGAGCGCGACGACATCCGCAGGACCGCCGCCGCGATCAGCGGTATCACCGGCAACAACCCGCGCGGCTGGCTCGGGCCAGGCCTCACCGAGACCTGGGAAACGCCCGATCTGCTGGTCGAAGAAGGCT
>JAFMSA010000524.1 GCA_017353855.1 Alphaproteobacteria bacterium | reverse complement strand
ACTGCCGACCGCAGCGGTGATCTTTTCGCGACAGCTAAGCAGAGGTTGTGGTGAAGCGAACTGTCCAGAGATTGCCGCGGTTGCGCCAATAGAGGAGCTTGATTGAGTTTGCCTGGCTGATCCCTCAGGTGGTGCCTCTCCTCCAGCCCGCCTACGAACTGACCTTGGCCGGAGCGATTGGAAACAACTACGAGAGATCGGCAATATCGAAGATAATGGGGCTGACCGACGGTTGAATCTGGTAATATAACCGGACTAGGTATATTGATTCATGAGCAAATAAAAAAGACTCCAGGTCACAAAGTATCACATTCGATAATGATTTTGCAACGGCTCTTTTTTTATTATAAAAACTCTCTCCATGTGCAATTATGTGTCCATCCCGTGTGATCCTTCAGCTTTTGGTTCGACATGAACGGCGTATAGCCCGGCAGGGCGCTTTTGAGCCGCAGCAGCAGGTCGGGGCGGAATTTTTTCAGTATGTCCATCGTGGGTTCCGAGGCGTTAGTGTCGTCCGCGTGGCAATAGTACTTTGCGAACGGCGGCAACGCGCCCTCGGCGGCCTTTTCCAGGATGCGGATATGGGCCATTGAGCAGTCCTCAAACGAAACCCACGGGTTCAGTACCGAGAAGAGATCAACCACCGGTTTGTTGAACAATGGCGCGAAATTTCTCCGGTTTTCCTCATCCAATATCCATCCGGAGCGCACCGCGTAGCAGCGTATGCCATAGGAACGCGCATAGGAGTCCAGCAGAATCTCGCCTGCGTATTTGGAATAGCTGTACGAATCCTCCACGTCCACCGGATGTTCCTCGTCGATGGGAAGATAGTGGATCGGGAAATTCGTGCACCCGGAAATACGCGAGGCATGGCCCGTGGCGCAGTTGGAGCCGGTTTGGATGAAAATGCCGATACCGTTGCGTAGCGCGGCTTGTAGCATGTTGTATAGGCCCATGATGTTGGTCTTCATCGTCAGGTCGCAGGTGGAGTAGTCCCTCCAACTGTCGGAATTCAGGGTGTCTGTGGGGATTGCCATGGCGGCGGGGTGAATGATCGCGTGCAGGGATTGGCCGCGCATCACCTCCACGCATGTTTTGAGATCGTTGATGTCGCCCCGGAGCTGGGGCAGGTCTTTGAAATCTTCAACTGCGACCGGCTTGCGGGTGAACAGCACCGGCTCGTGGCCGTTGGCCAGCAGATCGCGCACAACCCATTTGCCCAAGCGTCCGCTGACGCCGGTTACCAATACTCGCATAGGGATACCTCCCGATTCATTATTTTCACAACGCCACCAATTCATTCCAGTGGCAGGGTTTCAAATGTGGTTCTTAGCCGCTGTGTGACCCCGGTGGGGCGGTAGCCGCCTCGATGATGTCGTTTACGTGCCGCGCCTGTTCTGGGCTGCCGATTTACTTTCCCGCCGAAACGCACCACGTCCACGAGCTGCGTGGTGTCCGCGACACATGCCTCTCCGGGAGCCCAGCGTGGACGCCTACTATATGGGACTGATGATCTCCGCGCGATCCAGCGCCGCGCCCGCGAACTTCCGCTGGCTTTGCTGCCGTCGATGGCCGGGAAGAAGAACCCGGCCGTTACCGGATCAGCCGTCACGGAATTGCAGATGATATGAAAGCCGTCCCCGTAGTCCAACAGTAATGTGGTGAAATCGTTCGGCGTTGCAAAACAAAAGGTTTCCTGAGGCTGGTAGGCAGGGACGGTATGTGCTCGGAGTACGAACGTTGGCGCATCGAATCAGAAGAACGCCAACGGATCCGCCCAAGAGCAAACCTTCTGTTGTGTTATCGGGGTCACCAAGTCAATGAAGGCAGCGTGTTGATCGCATCCAGACTGGTCGGCCCGGCGCACAACCCGACTTTGATTGAGAACGGAGAACCGAAGCCGGCGATGCAGCTGCCGCCACAAAGAGCGATGCCAAGCTCCCCAACCCGAGCGCAAGGGATTGCCGTCCGCGAACGCCTCGAGGCGGGCTGATTGACCCGGTCATGCGGGCACTGTCAAGCGCATCAATCGGGTCGGATCGGCTTCGGCTTCGATGCCCCGCACCGCCGCGATCAGCCCGTCAGGGTCGACAAAGGGAGCGCCGTAGGCAACCAGTTCTCGCACCTTGCTGTCGAGTTCGGCATCGCTCATCGGCCGGCCCGGCGTGCCGCGGCCGTGCCGGATATGCTCGCTTTGCTCCGTCCCGTCGGCGAGGTACAGTGTCACAGTCGCCGACTCGACCGGTGCGCCTAGCTCTTCCTCGAAGACAACTCTTGCGCGCAGCGCGCGCACAGCCGGGTCGGCGACGCAGTCGTCCTCGTATTGCGCGAGCCCGGCAGCGGCAAAGAGGAACGCTGCGGCGACGGTGTGTTGCAGGCTGACTCTGGCGTCACGCCCGCTTTCGACATTCGGCCGGTCGGTACGCTCGCGCATCAGCGGGTGGCCACGCACGACGACGCGGTCGATCGCTTCCGTCTCCCCCGCCAGACGGGCGCGCAGTTCGAGGCAGGCGTCGATTACCGGGAACAGCACGACCCCGCACGGATAGGGTTTGTATGCATTGTTCAGCATTTCCCAGCGCTGGCCGATACCGTCGGCAATACGTGCGAGATCGGCCGAATCGCTCGTCACCGCCGCAAATCCATAGCACCCTTCGATAGGGCTCTCGGGTCCGCTAAACCCGCCCTCGGCGAACAGCGCCGCGGCCTGCCCATTCTTCGCGGCGTTGCCGACCCCGAGACTTTTCGTCATGCTGCCAATGCCTTCAACGAGGCTCGCGGATTGTGTTGCGGCATGGCCGAGGGCCCAGGCTGTGCGCTGCGCGTCAAGCCCGAGTAGGCGTGCGCAGGCGGCCGCTGCCCCGAAAATCCCGCAGGTCGCGGTGATGTGCCAGCCGCGGCGGTAATGCGTCGGCATCACGCCGAGCCCGACGCGGCACGAAATCTCGACACCGAGAATAAACGCGTGGAGCAGTTCGCGGCCGGACACCGGACGTAGCCCGGCCAGTGCGAACAGTCCCGGCGCGACCGGCGCCGCCGGGTGCATCACCGTTCCGAGGTGCGTATCGTCGTATTCGAGGACATTGGCGCTGACTGCGTTCAGAAAAGCGGCATTGAGCGCGTCGGGCCGATCGCCGCGCCCGATCACGATCCCCTGCGGCGGCCC
This sequence comes from Alphaproteobacteria bacterium, assembly GCA_017353855.1. Taxonomy (GTDB): domain Bacteria; phylum Pseudomonadota; class Alphaproteobacteria; order ATCC43930; family CGMCC-115725; genus AP-15. Next base: position 682 of record JAFMSA010000524.1, on the reverse strand, counting down.
GAAAAACGGCCTCAGCACCTTGACCGCGATGCTCATAGCCTCGTCCTGCACGCCGCCGAGTGCACAGCCGAAAAAGTTCAGCAACCCGCGTACGCCCTCGCGCCGCACCTCCGACGGGATCGTTTTCCATTGCGAGCCGGCGAGGAATTGCGCTAGCCGGTTCGTGACATGCGTTTGATCGCTGGGCAACAGCACCTCCTCAAATCGCCGGAGAACCGCCATCCACTGTTACCGTGCTGCCGGCCAACACAACTCGTCGGAGGCCAGAAACAGGTGCCCGCGGATACGGCTCACCACGTTATGATCTCGTCGACCATGCCGTCTGCAAAAATCCTGCTGCGCGTGATCGCCGCTCATATTGGTGAGGGGCCGAACAGCGATTGTTGCCGGCCGCGGACGCGACACCAAACTTCTCTGTCTCGACCTCGATTGGCTGCAGACGACTGCGAGCTCTTCGGTTGTCGCGTGCGCGTATCGCGGATCGGCGGCAGCCGTGCGGCCGCGCGCGACCGGCGCCAAGCGGGTGTGATGCTTGAATGGCGACGTCAAAACGCTCGCGATCAGTCGCCGTACCAAGGTTCACCGCCGCGCATCGGGTCAGGCCCGTAGGTACTTATTGAACCAATCCAGTGTGCGTTGCCAAGCTTCCTTCGCTGCAGCCTCGTCATAACGGGGCGTCGTA
>JAFMSA010000523.1 GCA_017353855.1 Alphaproteobacteria bacterium | reverse complement strand
AGAGCCCGCCCGCCTCCGCGACGTCGAGCGTCAGCGTGGCGATCGCTCCGTCGAAAGACAACCGCCAGTGCCGATAGCGCGAAGGTTCGGTCTCGAACGTAATCATAGGAATTTTAATTCAGGTTAATCGACCGGAAACACCCCGTCAATGCTCCGCCTGCATTATTTTTCATTCATTAATCCGCGAGGCGGCAACGCGACGCGTTCCACCTGCCCGTGATGGGCGAGCACCCAATCGACGGCGGGTTCTCTCGATGGCGGGCTATCGACGTGACTGATCAGGAACTGCCCTGCTGTTCACAGCGGATCTCGTGTGTGTCGCTGCGATCGTAGAACGCGATCTCCACAACTCGTCGGACGAACATTGCACCGCAGATCCGTTTCAGGCCCTGCCCAGGGGTTCGCGATTGGTCCGACTTTGGGTTGCAACAGCCAGGCCTGCGAACTGCGTTGCCGCAATTCGATTTGTTCCGAGCATTTCCGCGTCGCGTCTCGGATCACATCGCGCGGCCGGGCTTGGCTTCGCGGAACGGGATGCCGGTTTCGGCGAGGCGGCGCAGTAGCGGCGCGGGGGTCCAGCGCGCGCCATAGCGCTGGTGCCAGGCGGAGATCTGGCGATAGACCTCGGCCGGCCCGCCGACCGTGTCGGCCCAGTACATGAGCCCGCCACGGTAGCGCGGGAAATTGAAGCCGTTGAGCCACATCACATCGATATCGCTGGCGCGGTAAGCCTTGCCCTCCTCGAGGATCTTGCAGGCCTCGTTGACCGACGCGAACAGGAGCCGGTGCAGGATCTCCTCGTCGGAAAAGCTGTGCTGCTCGATTCCGAGTTCCTTGGCCTTCTCCTGGATGACGCGCACGACTTCAGGGTCGGGGTGCGGGGTGCGGTCGCCCTTCTCGTAGCGGAACCAGCCGGCGCCGGTCTTCTGCCCCAGCCGCCCCATTTCGACGAGCGCATCGGCAATTGGTTGTTTGCGGAAATTGGGGTCTTGTGCAGCGCGCCGCTGGCGGCTGTCATAGCCGATGTCGAGTCCCGACAGGTCGGCGGTCGCGAACGGGCCGATCGGATAGCCGAAATCGACCATGACCTTGTCGATGCGCTCGGGAAGGGCCCCCTCCTCGACCATAAGGTTCATCTCGGTGCCGAACGGGCCGCGGCTGCGATTGGCGACAAACCCGTCGCAATTGCCTGCCATCGCGCTGATCTTTCCGATCTTGCGCCCGAGTGCCATTGCCGTCGCTAGCGTGTCGGGCGCGCTCTTTGCTCCCTTTACGACCTCGAACAGTTTCATGACATTGGCCGGAGCGAAAAAATGCGTGCCGGCGACATCCTGCGGCCGCTTGGTCGCATTGGCCATAATGTCGATATCGATGCCCGAGGTGTTCGTGAACAGCAGCGCGCCCGCCTTCATCACCTCGTCGAGCTTTTTGAACACCTCCTCCTTCACCGGGATGCGCTCGAACACCGCTTCGATGACGACGTCGCACCGTGCGATATCGTCATAGCTCTTGACCGGCTCGATGAGCCCCAGCCGGCGGTTCATTTCCGCCTCGGTAAGGCTGCCGCGCCGGCAGCTCGTCTCGTAGTTGCCGCGGATGCGTGCGAGACCGCGATCGAGTGCGTCCTGCGTCGTATCCAGGATTTTCACCGGAACGCCGAACTCGGCAAAGCTCATCGCAATGCCGCCGCCCATCGTGCCGGCACCGACGATCGCTGCGGTGTCGGTCGGGCGCAACGGCGTCTCACGGGGAATGCCGGGCAGTTTGGCGACCTCGCGTTCGGCGAAGAACGCATAGCGTAAAGCGCGCGCCTCGTCGGAATTCTCGAGCTCGTCGAAAAGCTCGCGTTCCCGCCGGATGCCGTCGTCGAAGGGCATGGTGCAGGCCGCCTCGACCGCGGCGATGCAGTGATAGGGCGCCCTCTGGTTCCGGGCGCGCCGCGCGATCGATTTGCGCATCGCGTCGAAGATGCCGGGATCGCTCTTCGATTGGGCGAGCTTCTCGTCGCGGTCGCGGATGCGCGGCAATGGCCGGATATCGGCGACACGGCGCGCCATCGCGATCGCCGCCGCCCGCAGATCGGCGCCCTCCGGAACAAGTTCGTCGATGATGCCGAGCCGGTGCGCCTCTTCGGCGGGGACCTGGCGGCCGCTAACGATGATCTCCATTGCCGCCTTCGGGCCGACGAGGCGCGGCAGCCGCTGTGTCCCGCCGCTCCCCGGCAGGATACCGATCAGCACCTCGGGCAACCCGACCTTGGCGCTCGGCACGGCGATGCGGTAGTGCGAAGCGAGTGCGACCTCGAGTCCGCCGCCGAGCGCGTATCCGTGAATCGCCGCGACAACCGGCTTTCGGCTCGCGTCGAGCACCTCGTGCGTGCGTTTTCCGGGCACCGGGCGCGGGCGGTTCGTGCCGAACTGGCGGATATCGGCGCCGGCGATGAAGCTGCGTCCGGCCCCGATCAGCACCATCGCCTTGACGGCGGGGTTGGCATTGCCGCGCTCGAGATGCTCGACGATACCCTCGGGCACTCCCGGCGAGAGCGCGTTGACCGGCGGGTTGTCGATCGTGATGACGCCGATCCCGTCCACATTCTCGAAGCCAACCAATGCGCCTTGCGCCATTTCGTCCCTCCTGGAATTTTACAAGGAGGCGGTGAGGCAGCGAGATATATTAATTCGCGTCTCAGCGCCTCTTTGTTCGCTCACACCGCCGCCGCGCCGCCGAGAATGACAGTGCTTTGCGAGGACAGCACGCCGCCATTGCCGTGCGCAATCGCGGTCTCGCAGCTCCCGACCTGGCGCGCGCCGCATTCGCCGCGCAATTGCCGCGTCGCTTCGATCAGCAGGAACAGTCCGTACATGCCCGGATGGCAGTAGGAGAGGCCCCCGCCATTCGTGTTGACCGGCAGGCTACCTTTCGGCGCGATGCGGCCGCCCTGGACAAAGCCGCCGCCCTCGCCCTTCGAGCAGAACCCGAGATCCTCGAGGAACAGAATCGTGTTGATCGTGAATGCGTCGTAGAGCTCGACGACATCGATGTCTTGCGGGGCCAGGCGCGCCATCGCATAGGCGGCACGGGCGGACTGGACGGCGCCGGTCACCGTCAGATCGGGCATGCTGGAGATGTTGGCGTGGGTGATCGCCTGACCGCAGCCGAGGACGTAAACGGGCGGCTTCCTCAGCGACCGCGCGCGCTCGGCGGTGGTCATGATCACCGCGCCCCCGCCATCGGTCACCAGGCAGCAGTCGCGTACCGTGAACGGGTAGCTGATCATCCGTGCAGACAGGACCTGCTCTGTGGTCAGCGGCTCTTTTTCCCAGGCGGCGGGGTTGAGCAGCGCCCATTCGCGTGCCGCCACCGCAACTGCCGCCAATTGCTCGCGCGTCGTGCCGTATTCGTGCATGTGGCGCGAAGCGGCGAGCGCGTAGGCCGTCGACGGCAGGAACGGCCGGAACGGCGTCTCGTAGGGATTGTATTCGCGCACCGAGGCATGACGGCGGCCGATCGTGCGCTGGGTGCTGCCGTAGGCGACGACAGCAACCTTGCACAGGCCGAGCTGTAGCGCCGCCTGCGCGTGCGCGACATGGAACATGAAAGACGAACCGCCGAGGATCGTCGTATCGATGTAGGCCGGGGATATTCCAAGATATTCGGCGAGCGAAAGCCCTGAGGTGCGGCTCTGCGCCGTCGCGCAGACGAGGCCGTCGATGTCGCGCAGCTGGAGGCCGCAATCGGCCAGAGCCCGGTGGATGCCTTGCGCCATCAGGTCGATCGGGCTCATGTCGTGCGCGACGGCGCCGAGATCGGATTCGGCGACACCGGCGATCGCGGCCGCGCCGCGCTGCAG
>JAFMSA010000084.1 GCA_017353855.1 Alphaproteobacteria bacterium | reverse complement strand
AGGGTGAGGCATTGATACACCCGGTGCCCGAGAGCGCCGGTCACCGGCCCGAATAGCCGCTCGGCATTTCCGGGGGCCCAGCACGCCGCAGCGTTGTTGCCGCAACCGGGCATCAGTATAACCCAAACAGGATCTTCGGGAGTACGGTGGCCGTGAGCGTTGCCAGCATGACAGGGTTTGCGCGGGTGGAAGGTGTGGCGTCCGGCATCGCTTGGGTGTGGGAAGTCAAAAGCGTCAACGGAAGGTCGCTCGACACGCGGTTTCGGCTGGCGCCAGGGTTCGATGCGCTGGAACCGCAGCTTCGCACGCTGCTGGTGCAGCGCTTCCGCCGCGGCAATTTCTCCGCCAGCCTCGCCGTAACGCACACCACACCGGCGGCGCTGCGCGTGAACCGCGAGGCATTGGCCCAGCTCGTTGCGCTGATAAGCGAGCTTGCGGGGGAAATCGAGGCCGCGCCCCCCCGCATCGATGGCCTGCTCTCCTTGCGCGGGGTTGTCGAGACAGTCGAGGACGAGCTGCCGACAGTGCTGGAGGAACGCCGTCAAGCCGTTCTCGCCGGCTGGGAAACGGCCCTCGATCGACTGGCCCGCGCCAGGACCGAGGAGGGAGCGCGCCTCGCCGGGGTGCTGCGGACCCAGCTGGGGGAAATGCGCGCATTGGTCGAGGCGACGGCCGGATGCGCAGCGGCCCAGCCCGCGGCAATTCGCGAAAGGCTGCAAACATCGCTCGCCGCCTTGGCCGATCTCGTTCCGAGCATGCCGGCAGAGCGGGTCGCGCAGGAAATGGCCTTGCTCGTCACCCGATCCGATGTCCGCGAAGAACTCGAGCGGCTTCGCGCGCATGTCGCGCAGGCGGCAGATCTGCTCCAAGACGACGCGGTCGGACGCCGCCTTGATTTTTTGTGCCAGGAACTCAATCGCGAAGCCAATACGCTGTGTTCAAAGTCGGCGGATATCGAGCTCACTCGCGGGGGACTGTCGCTAAAGGCGGCAATCGAGCAGTTCCGCGAGCAGGTGCAGAACATCGAATAGGCCCGCACCGACCGCAGCCGCGCGAGACCGCGTTCTTTCCTATCTGCCGACCTGCTTCACTGGCGCCAGGCTTGGTATGCCGCCCGCACGATTGCCGTCACCGCCCGCAGATCGTTGTGTTTCGTGTTGATCACGATGTCGAAATTCAAAGGATCGGTAGGGTCGACCGCGTAAAGCGCAGCATAACGCTTCTGCTCGCTCGCAAATCTGCCCTCGATGCTTTTGCGCACTTCGGCAATGGATTTGGCATCCTCGCTCACTCGGCCCTCCGCCTGCAAATGATCGAAGATGCGTTGGGCGGCCGTATCCGGATCGAGCGCTAGGAACACCTTGAACGAATGCGGCATCCAATGCCATGCCATGCGCGAATCGATGACGAGCTTCTGTTCTGTGAGGTACATGTTCTGAAGCAGATCATCTACTTTCAGATCGATATCCCGCTGGCTCTCGGCCGAAAGATTAATCGCCTCGATTGATTCGCCCCGCTCGGCCGCCAGTTGCCTGAAAAGATCTCCCGAAGAAAAATGCCGGAACCCGAGGGAAGCGGCGACGGACCGCGCCGTCGAGGATTTTCCCGACCCAAGCGATCCCGCGATCGTAATGATCTCCTTTTTCATTCGCGAAAATTCTCGAGGCAGAGTTTTGAGGGTCAATCGTCGCAACACGCCGAGGAGCACCGGGACGCCGGTCGCTGACCATGTTACAGCCGCGACCCCGCCGGATCCCTCAAATCTCGTGGAGCGGACCCCCGCCATCAAGAGCGCAAGGCCGACACACGACGCGTGATGCCGCGGCGTGCGAGACCCACCGCCGACCCAGCGGCGGCCGCGTGCGCTATGCCGCCCTCGGATCGCTCCCCTGCAAGGCTCGCGCGAGCGCGCAGAACTGAACGACGGCAAGCTCCTCGGCGCGCGCCGTCGGTGCGATCCCGGCGCGCTCGAGCAACGGCTCTGCCGACACGCCGAGGGCCTTGAGGCTGGTGCGCAGCATTTTGCGGCGCTGGCCGAAAGCAGCGGCAGTGACGCGTTCCAGCATGGATCTGCGCGCGGCGCCCAGCGGCTCGGCCCGGGGGACGATCCGCACGACGCTCGAGGTGACTTTGGGGGGCGGGACAAACGCTCGAGGCGGAACGTCAAACAGGATTTGCACCTCTGCGACCCATTGGGCCAGCACGGAGAGCCGTCCATAGGATTTGCCACGCGGTGCGGCGGTCAAGCGCTCGGCGACCTCCCGCTGGAACATCAAGGTCAGGCTCTCATACTCCCCGATCCGGTCCAGCCAGCCGAGCAGCAGCGGCGTGGCGATATTGTACGGCAGATTGGCGACGATTTTGCGCGGTCTGTCCGACAGCCTCGCGGGATCGACCGCCAGCGCATCTCCCGCGACGACCTCGAGCCGGTCCGGATGGGCGGCGGCAAGTTCGGCAAGCGCCGCCAGACACCTTCTGTCGCGTTCGATCGCGACGACGCGACGCGCGCCGTGGCCGAGCAAGGCCCGCGTCAGGCCGCCGGGACCAGCGCCGATCTCGACGATCGTCGCGCGGTCGAGCCGCCCGGCCGCCCGCGCTATTCGGCCCGTCAGGTTGAGATCGAGAAGAAAATTCTGCCCCAGGCGCTTGCGCGCGATGATCCCGTGCCGCGCGATGACCTCACGCAACGGCGGCAGTGACGGCGGGTCGACAGCGCCGCTCAGGCCGCCGCCGCCCGTCTGGCGGCCATGTCAGCCGCCAGCCGCAACGCGGCAATCAGGCTGTCCGGTCGCGCGCTGCCCTGACCCGCGATGGCCAGGGCAGTGCCGTGATCGGGCGAGGTCCGCACGAAAGGCAGGCCCAACGTCACGTTGACACCCCCATGGAAGTCAATCGTCTTGATCGGGATCAGCGCTTGATCGTGATACATGCACAGCGCCGCATCGTAACCGCCGCGCGCCTCGGCGTGAAACATCGTGTCCGGCGGCAGCGGACCGCGCACGTTGACACCCGCAGCCCGAAGTTCCGCAAGAGCCGGCTCGATGATCTCGATTTCCTCGCTGCCGAGACGCCCCGCCTCGCCGGCGTGCGGGTTCAGCCCGGCAACGGCGAGCACCGGCGAGGCGATCGCGAAATCGCGGCGTAGCGACGCCTCGAGGACCCGACCGGCATGAGCGATGCCGGCCGGACAAAGGCGTTCGATCGCCCGGCGCAGCGGCAGATGGATCGTGACCGGGACCACGCGCAGCGCGGAACAAACGAGCATCATGACCGGCGCATCCGAAGCGGCGGCGAGTTCGGCGAGATACTCCGTATGGCCGGGATGACGGAAGCCTGAGCGGTAGAGCGATTCCTTGTGAATCGGGTTGGTGACGACTGCCGCCGCCCGCCCGCTTTGGACATCGCGTACGGCAGTCGCAATCGCACCGAGGATCGCCGGCGCGTCGCCGGGATCCGGATGGCCGGGCCGAGCGCGGATCGCCGCGTCGACCGGCATGACCGGGAGGACCTGCTGAAATACTGCCGGCGCCTGACCGGGAGTGCTGATGGTCCGAAGCGGCACTGACCAGCCCAGCCCTCGGGCCAGAAAACCCAGACGATCCGGGTCGTCGATAACGTAAAACGGCGGCACGCCGGTGCCGCGATTGAGCCAAGCCCTGAGCGTGATCTCGCCGCCGATCCCTGCCGGTTCGCCCATCGTGACCGCGAGCGGTCGCATCATCCGACTATTACGCCGACTACACTCTGACATCGACAAAGGCAGCACGCCGCAGATCCCGCATGTAGCGCCGCGCCAGCGTGTCGAGGCGCTGCCGAGTCAAGGTTTCCGCGATCTGCTCACGCGTCGGTATCGTCGGGGCGCTCGGCGCCTCTTTTCCGCAAAGCATGATCACCCCGACTCCGTTCTTTTGTAAAATTGGCGGAGAAGATTGTCCGGGCTGCAGCCCGGACACGATCTTGCGCATGCCGGGAGCGATCTGTTCCGCGCGAAGCCGGCCCTCGCTCGACAGTTGCGGCGATCCTTTCTCTTTCCCGATCCTAAGCATCTCGTCACAGCTCTTGGCCGTTGTCTTCGCGTTTTGTGCCTCGATTATCGCTGCCCGCCGTATCGCGTCGTTTGCCTGGGACGGCAACGGAAAGACGATCTGCACCAGATGCAGCAGCGTCTCTCCGGGGTCCTCCGAGCGCCCGGATCGACGGTCCAGCACGAGCAGCAGGTAATAGCCCGCACCGGTGCGGATAGGTGGCGACAACTCTCCCGGCCGCATCTGCGCAAGCGCCTTGCCGAGTTCGGGACTGAGCTGCTCGGGCCGTACCCAGCCGATGTCGCCGCCCACCGCAGCGGTAGCCGATTGCGAGAATTGCTGCGCCACCGCGGAAAACCGGGCCCCCTGCTTCATTTGCTCGGTAAGACGCTCGGCCAGGCGTCGGACCTCCTCATCCTGCTGCGGATTGTCGACGGCAAGAAAGATCTCGGCGACCCTGCTTTGCGGCTCGTTCGCGTTCTCCTTTGCCCGTTGGAGCGCATAGTCGATCTCTTCGTCCGACACGAGGCTGGTTTCCGACAACAACCGCCGCCGAACCAGCTTGGCCCACACGATCGAAGCCGTCAGCTGATCAACCAGCGCGCTGCGCTCGATGCCGTGCTGTTTGAGAATCTGCTCGAGCTGGCCGGGCGGCAAGTTGTTTTGTTTTTCAATCTGCGCGTACGCCTTATTGATCTCGGCCTCGCTCGCGGTGACGTTTTGGCGCTTGGCCTCCTGCATTTGCAATTTCTCGTCGACGAGCTGGCGCAGCACCTGGTTGGCAATGCGCTGCCGCATTTCCGGGGTATCGGGCAGGTTCGACGAGAGCATGACCATCTTCAGCCGCGAGGTGACGTCGGCAACCGAAATGGCCTCGTCGTTGACGACTGCCGCGATTCGCGTCTCGGGGAGCGGTATGGCTGGCGGCGGCGGGGACGGGGCCCGCGGCGCCTGCCCGCCTTGAAGGGAAGGCGCTCGCGCAGCCGTGGCGGTACTGCAGAAGCCGGCCGAGGCGATCAACAATACGCCAAGCCAACGAGTTGCAGTTGCAGACATCGATCGTGAACCCTGCTTCGCGATGCGGTGAAACGGAGCCTACACGTTTCCGAACGCGATGTCGTCTTTCCGAACGCTATATCGCCCGCTCGAATTTACTTTGATTGACTTCATCCTACAGGGCGCTACCGGAGATTGACGCGAGCGTTCCACCGATCTCGCCCAGGTTTCTGAATACAAGACTGAAGACCACCGAATACCCGGGGGTGACGTCGCCGCTGCGAATCCCGGATTGTGTAACCGCACCGATGAAAGCCATGCATTCGTCCTGGTAGATCGCTGACACCGATCCATAGAGACTGGCGCTCGATGCGAGCGGGGTCTGCACATTGTTCACCAGGGTCGTGCTGTTGGTCAGGTTGATGGTTTCCGCAACCTGCAGCGACCAGTATCGGGTAAGCCTCGCCGTCGTGGAAAAGGAGAGCTGCTCGCGCTTCCCGTAAAGGACAGTTTGACCTGTTATCGGGCTGACAGTGGCCTCGCTCTGGATCTGCGCCGGCAGGTAGGCAAAATTGGCCGCGACTCGCAGGGCCTGCGGCCCGGCGCTTATCCCGACCTGCTGCGTGCGAGTGCTGAACGGGCTGGTATCGAACCTGAAGCGGTAAATGAGATCGAGATAGCTGTTCGGAGACAGCACCACCCGCCCGACAAGATCCGATAACCTTCTTTCCGCGCCCGAGCCCAGCGGCAGGAAAGGATTGGGCTCAGCCCGGTAGCTCTGACCCACGAGCAGCCGGTAGCTCCCGCCCGCCTTGTCGTAAAGCCCGAATTTCACTCCGTAATCGACCCGTTGACCGGTGTCGAGCACGTCATAACCCGCCAGGCGATCGCGACGAAACAAGTCGGTGTCGGTGAGTTCGTAGGACAGGCTGTCCTCGTTGGGGATGTTTCGCCGGTTACCGCTGCTGGGGGCCGCGAAGCCGCCGACAGTCGGTGCAATCAGCGCCGTCATGTCGTCGCCACGATGGATCAGCGGATAACTCCACACGAGGCCGAGTTGCGGGAACGCGCGGCCCGTCACATAGTCGGTAGGGGTCGGCGCCAGCGCCGGTTGTCCGTTCGCCGGGAAAAAAGCCGATGGCAGCTCGGGATTCGACACTTTGCTCAAGCCGCCTATGGAGTAACCGTCCCCCCTCACCCCGGCAGTAAAATTGTATTGGCCGCCGAGCGGGTCTCGAAAGCTCCGGTTCCACTCGGAGCCCAGCGACAGGCGGCGGGTCTGCGTGCCCACCTCGCGCACGATATTGAGAAGGTTGGCATTGAGATTCCATCGTCCGCCGAGCGCATCCGGCTCGCTCTGCCAGAAGCGGTTGGCCACGGGAAGCACGATCGGCTGTGTGGAGTCACCAAGACCGGGGAGCAGCGGCTGAAAGATATAGCCGTTCACGTCGGTGGATGCGCGCGGCTCGAAACCCTCGAGATAGGCGCGGCTGATCATTGCGTTGAGCTGCGGGTTACCAAAGCCAAAGCGCAGCAGGTAGGTCTGATCGGACACACGCTGTACGTCCAACCCGGTCCGATAGGTATCGTCGAGGTCGAAGGCGCTGTGCAGGTTTATATGGCCGCGCCACAACTCCCCTTCGCTGGAGGTGCTGCTGCCGGACCCGACATTGCTGTGATTGAGACTGCCGACCGCGTCGAGCTCGCCGTTGGCGAAACGTTGACGGTATTCCGCCTCGGCCAACGGGCCGACTTTGGTGTACAAGCGCGGAGCCAGTGTGAGGTCCTTATCCGGCCCCAGCACCAGATAGTAGGGAATCGTAACATGCGCCCCAAGAGTGTTGGAGTTGCCGATCGAGGGCGCGAGAAAACCGCTCGCCCGTTTCACCGAGGGGTCGGGAGCCGAGAGGTAGGGCGTGTAGAAGACCGGCCAGCCGTCGATCTCCATGACGGCATCGCGAAATTCGACCAGCTGCAGCTCTTTGTCGTGGTCGATCTCGCGCGCTTTCAGCTGCCAGGCCGGCGGCGCGCTCGGATCCTCCCTGCAAAGATCGCACGGCGAGTAGACGCCGCGTTTAAGCTCGGTGCGGTTTCCGTTGGTCCGGCGGGCGGTGTTGGCGGCCAGTCGAGAGCGATCGGCGAGCAGCATCCGGACGTTCTTGGCGAAGCCCTCGTTCATCGAATCCCGCAATTCGAAAAAATCGGCAAAGATGATCTCGCCCGTAGGCTGAGAAAGGCTGACGTTTCCGGAGGCGCTGACGGTATCGGTGCGCTGGTTGTAGGTGACCGTGTCGGCCAGCAGTACGATCCCGTTCTGGGAAATCTCGACATGACCGCGCGCAATCGTGAGGGCGAGTTGCTCGTCGAACTCGATCTCGTCGGCGCGGAAGAGGATCGGCGCGCTCTTGTCCTGCGGCGCGCCGCCGCCGATGCTGAGTTGTGCAGCGGCGGGAAGGAGGTCCCAGAACACGAGCAAGACGCTGAGGACGGCGCGCACCGCCAGCGGCCAGCCGGGCCGGCGCCCAGACCCCCGAACAGACCGCATCAACCGTCTTCCAGATGCAGAAGCATCGAAGCGCCAAAAACCAGGCTCACGCCGGTCGGCGTCCAGGCCGCGAGCGTGACGGGGATTTTGGTCGAAAGCCCGAGGGCAAAGATAATGTCCGACAGAAAATACAGCACGAAGCCGCTGACCACGCCGCCGACGATCATCAGCGTCGTGCCGCCGCGACGTTGCATGCGCAGACTGAAGGTCGCCGCCACCAGAACCATTGCGCATAGCAAAAACGGCCGGGCCAGGAGCACATTGAAGTACAGGCGGTGGCGCTGCGCCGGAAAGCCCGATTGCTCGAGCAGGCCGATATAACCGGGCAGATCCCAAAACGACATCGTATCCGGAGACGCGAAGCTCTCCTCGATCTTGCGCGGCGTCAGCGTTGTGGCCAAGCGCCACTCGTCGAACGGCTGCGGCGGCTCGTTGGGCAGCCACCGAGTGCCGTTCTCGATCACCCAGTCGCCTCTTTCGAGCCTCGCATCCTGCGCGTCGATCCTCGATGTGAACTGTGTCGCGGCGTCGAAGAAATACAGAGTCACCGGTTCGAGAACGGTTTGATGCGAGGCAATTTTTCCCGCGTGAATCACGATCTGGTCGCCCTGCCGGTCGCTCTGGCGCAGCCACAACCCGGCATTTGACAGCGCCAGCTGGTCCGACCCCTGGCGCAGCACGTGAGCCTCGAGCTTTTCGTAGAGCGCCTGCGTGAACGACGCGATCGGGTTGAAGACCGTTACGGCGACGATGCCGATCAGGATCGCCACAACCAGGGCCGGCGTCAGGAATTGCCACACGGAAACGCCCGCGGCCCGCGCGACGACGAGCTCGTTGTTGCGTGTCAGCCGCCAGAATGCCAGCATCGTCCCGAACAGGATCGCGAACGGCAGGACCTCCTGCGCCGTGTGCGGCAGTTTTAGAGCCGCCATCTCGAACAGCCGCAGCAAGGTCGCCTGCAATTTAGTGCCGCCGCGACGGATCAGCTCCAGGTAGTCGAGCAGGAACGTGATGATGACCATCGCCATGAACACGCCGCAGAACCACGCAGAAAACTGACGAGCGACGTAGGCAGAGAAGGTTTTCGCGAGCAACACCCCCCTCCGAGCGTCAGCAGTTCTCAGTGTGCCGGCCGAATGGCGAGCGTGGGCCGACGCAGACCGGTCTTTATTCCCCTTTGCATCAGAATCGCAAACCCCAGACATAACGGCAAGAGCGTGGCCACGTACATCAGCGGGATAGCCGCCGCAGAGCGGGTCGCGATGTCGCTGACCCCGAGGTCAACCAATTCGAATAAGAAAGCCAGAGCAATCGCAAACAGAACGCGTTTGAGCTGGCCGCGACGATTGAGCTCACCCGGCAGCAGGCAAGCCAGCGGGATCAAAGCCAAGCTGAAGGCCGAAAGCGGCACGAGGATCCGCTGATGACCCTCGACGAGGAAGCCCAGGCGCAGAGACCCCTTGGCATCGGGCGGCGGAAAGAACAGCTCGTCGAGAAAGCGCTCCTGCGCCTCGCGGAAGCGGACCACGGGCGCGTCGTGCAACGTCCCGAGGTCGAGCGTGTAGCTGTCGAAGCTCAGCAGCGAAAGCTTGTGCGTTTCGGTGTCGAATTGCTGGCGGTTCCCGTTCCTCATGACGATGCGCGAGCCGGTCGGCGAATCGACGAAAGCGCCGCGCTCGGCCACTATCGTGACTTGCCGCTGCGGATTGCGGCTGTCGTGGATCAGCAGCCCCGTCACTTCGCCCCGATCGTTCCGGCTGCGGACGTAGATCGTGATCTTGTCCGAGATCGTCGTGAAGGTGCCTTCCTGGACGAGGCTCGAAACCAAGCGGTTGCGGATCTCGAACTGCAGATCCTTGAAAGCGCGGTTTGACGCCGGGAGAAAGTATACCGACAGGCTCATCAGGATCACAAAGGCGATCCCGGCCAGCATCATCACGGGCCTGGCGAGTGAGAGGTGGCTCAACCCGGCCGAGCGCATAACGACGAGCTCGCTTTCGGTGATCAATCGGTTGAAGGTGAACAGGACGGCAATGAATGCGCCGATCGGCAGCACGATATCGAGAAAGCGAGGCAGGATCAGCGCCGCGAGATAAAGAAATACCTCGATCGACAAGCCGCGGTTGACGATCAGGTCGATCAGCCGGAGTGACTGGGCAAGCCAGATGGCGGCGCTAAGCGCGGCGGTCACGAAGATCATGACGCCGAAGCATTGACGCAGGATGTACCGCTCGAGCCTCGCCATCGGCGGATCATAGGCGGTGTGCCGCGGCACAGCCAGATCCGTTCCGCAAGCGCCTCGCATGCGAGCGCGTCACTGGCGCCCGCTGCGCGGTTCGATTATTTATCGCGAGCGACCTTTGCGGAGTCATGTAAGCTACCCCACGGCTAAAGTCGGAGGCTTCTCGGAAGCCCACGCTGACGCCCCCAAGTCGAAGGAGACTGGAGACTACGTTGACCGGGAAGTTCAGGACCGACGTCCGAAATCGGCCTCAGTTCGGATCTCTCAAAGGACAGGCTTTTGACAACCCCGGGCGGGGACGAAACGGGCTTGTGTCAAATGCTGCCCGGCGACACTGGCGAGAGGATCAGGAATGCAAGTTCCTCCTCACTGGGCCAAACTCAGGAGTTCGCGTCCCTGCGACGGGGCTCCTCCCCATGCCTGAGGGCAGGCGTATCCGCCCCGGAGAGATTTGATGAAGATCAGCTTTGCCGAGCCTGATCAACCCCGATCCGGTGCCGTCATCGTCGGGATCCGGGAAGAGAGACTGCTGACACCTGCCGCCAGGCGGCTCGACGAGGCGAGCGGGGGCGCGATTAAGCGGGCCCTTTTCTCTGCGGCCCGTTTCCACGGGAGAAAAGACGAGCTGCTGCCCGTCATCGGGCCGGCCAATCTCTCCTTGAGCCGCATCGTGCTCGCCGGCCTTGGCAAACCCGAGTCGATCGACGCGCGATCACTGCAGCAGCTCGGCGGGAATCTGGCGGCGCATCTAAACGGTGCGGGCGAAACGGAGGCTACGTTCGCAATAGAGGTCGGCGAGGAAGCGCCGATCGGTCAGGCCGAAGCGGCCGCCGAGCTCGCCTTCGGCGCGCTGCTCAGGTCGTATCGGTTCGACAGATACAAGACCAAGGAGAAACCCGAAAGAAAGCCGTCGCTGGCTCATCTCAGGGTCGCGACCGCCGCCGCGCGCGCCGCGCAGCGCGCATTCCGCCCCCTCGAACAGACCGCCCGGGCGGTTTTCCTGACTCGCGACCTGGTTTCGGAACCGGCAAACGTCATCTACCCCGAAACGCTGGCCGCGCAGGCGGCAGCGCTGGCGGAGTTCGGGGTCGAGGTCGAGATACTGGACGAGCAAAAACTGCGTGAGCTCGGCATGAACGCGCTGCTTGCGGTGGGGCAAGGCAGCGCCCGGCCGCCGCGCCTCGTCGTCATGCAATGGCACGGCGGCGGCAGCGATCCCGACGGCGGTGAACCTCTGGCTTTCGTCGGCAAGGGGGTGACGTTCGATACCGGCGGCATCTCGATCAAGCCCGCCGCGGGCATGGCCGACATGAAATGGGATATGGCCGGGTCCGCCGTGGTCATCGGCCTGATGCGGCTACTTGCCGCTCGCTCCGCCAGAGT
>JAFMSA010000522.1 GCA_017353855.1 Alphaproteobacteria bacterium | reverse complement strand
GCCTGGATCGAAAGCTTCGAAACGGCGTGCCGTTTTCGGGACGTCGGCGCCCGTATCGCGCATTCACGCTCTACACCCCCAGGGCTCAGGGATGCTTGCGAACCGCCGGCCAGCTATGCAGCCCTGGGCCGCAATATGCCGAGACCCGGGGGCCTCTTGTGTGGCACTCATGACCAAACCCGCCTCGGCAGCCTCAGTCTTTCCGGAACCATGCCGGCAGCGTGTTCAAAGGATTCGACGGCAGCGGAGATTGCCTGGGCACTACGGATCGCGGCGGTGCTGCCAATCCGAGCTCGCCTGGGCGATCGACGGCTTCCACCGCCTGTTCGGATCGCCGACGTCGACAGCATCGAAGAGCGAGAGCCGGCGGGCGCCGCCGAAACCCCGCACTGCGCCCGGTCCTGATCGGACGCGACGTCGCCGGCACGGCCCGCAATGAGCGATTGCCCGCGGCACTTCGACATGCCGGATTTACGCCGTCGAGACGCGGCAGAACCACCCAGGCGGGCGTCCGAAACGGCGTGTTCACGCGCCGTTCGGCCGCTGCCGAGACATCCGCCTGAGTGCCCTGTTGATTAGCAAGACAAACCGCGGCCCGCTGCTGATCGCCAGCGGGGCCGATCGCGGTTACTTCTGTCTGTTGCGCGACCTGGTCCTGTCGATCCGGGCTCAGCGGCCCGACATCGCGATAGGGATCCTCGACCTGGGGCTCGACCCGCAGCATCGCGACTGGCTGGCGGCAGCCGCCGCCGAGATCGTGACGCCTGGCTGGGACCTCGAATTTCCCCGCCGCGACCGGATGCCCGCGACGTTCAAGGCTCAGGTGGCGCGACCCTTTCTGCCTCGCCACTTTCCGGGATACGAGACGTATTTGTGGATCGACGCGGACGCCTGGGTCCAGGATCGGCGCGTGATCGACCTCTATGTCTCGGCCGCCGGCCAGGGCAAGCTCGCCATTACGCCGGAAATCGACCGCGCCTACAAACGCCACTACAAGCGACCCAAACCGTTCGGCTGGACATTGGCCTGGAAGAATTACCGCGAAGCTTTCGGCTGGCGTGCCGCCGACCGCCTGGGCCGCAACCCAATGGTCAATTGCGGGGTGTTTGCACTGCATCGCGCCGCGCCGCACTGGGAGGCCTGGGCTCGCCTGTTGGCGCGCGTGCTGCAGCGTACGCAGTTCTTTTTTGCGGAGCAGGCGGCGTTAAATTACGCAATTTTCGCAGAGCGAATGCCGGTGAATTTCCTGCCGGCCTATTGCAACTGGATGCCGGGGGACGCGCCGCCGGCCTTCGACGCAGCCCGCGGCCTGTTTGTCGAACCCTATGCGCCGCACGAGGTGATCGGGGTTATGCATCTGGCGGGCCGGGAACAGAAGACCCACGTCTTCCGGCTGAACCGGCTGGATGGCGGGAGCGTGGAGACCTCGCTGCGCTATGGCGAGACCCGGGCGCTGTGCGGGGCTCCGGGCGCGGCCGCCTTCTCGCGGCTCTAGCGGCTCCCGGAAGGATCATCGGCTTGCCGTGCCTGGAAACATGGGTCGGACCGTGCCGTCGCGTCGGCCGGACTGATCCGCACCAACAAGCGGCCGGTCAGCCCGCAGGGTCCCGATGTGATCCCGAAGAGGCAGCCCTCGAAGGCCTGCAGTGTCGTGTCGCGGAATATCGCGCTGATGACGTTACCGCCGCGAAACCACAGCTCCTGCGCTGCTGCCTGGTATCCGCCGGCCGGGCGAACCGGGACGACGCACCTCTTGTCCGGTGCGCCCAGCGCGTCGTGCAGGGCTGCAGTAATCGCGCGGTAGGCGGGAGGATTTACGCCATGATGCGGCCGCTCCAGCTGTATGCGCTTCAGGCCCCCCGTCTGTTTATCCATCTGGAAGAAAACCAGGACGCGAACGCCGCCGAGGCTTTCGCGGTTGAGCACCAGATCGACATAGCTGTCGCCGAAGTCGAGACTTCGAGACAACGGCTTTGCCGCGTCGCCGAATTGCCCGAGCAGCTCCCGCGAGGTGGTCCCCCAGCGGGTTTGTTGCAGCAGGTCCCGCAGCAGTTGCGCCGCCGCAAGTCGCGTGAAGCTCGCCAGGATCAGCGCAGTCGCGAGCAAGGACACCCGCAAGAGCGCCGCAATGTCGAGTGGCCCAACGCGAAAACCGACCGGGTTCCCGCCTCGGCTGGAGCCGCGCTCAGGGATGGCCGGGGCTCACGATGTCCGCAGCTCGATACGCTTCGGCCTTGCGGTTTCCGCTTTCGGCAGGACGAGGTGCAAAACGCCGTCCCTCAGCGTGGCCTCGATGCGGTCGCGGTCGATGTTTTCGGAAAGCGTAAAAACCCGTTCGTAATCGCCGTGCGCGTATTCGCTGTGGACGCGCTGGTAGCCGGCGCGCTCGACTGCCGAACTGCGACCGCGGATTGTCAGCACCCGCCGCTCGAGGGTGATGTCCACCCCGTCGGGGCCGACCCCAGGCATCTCGGCGAGGACGACGATGTTGTCGCGCGTCTCGTAGATGTCGCTCGGCGGGACAAACACGGGACGGTTGGATGCGCGCTCGAGGCTCGCCGGAGCCGGCGGGTTTTGCGCGGCACTTGTGACTTCCTGGGCCATGATTCCACTCCTTTGCCTGGGATCACGCTGCGCGGATCTCGATCTTTTTCGGGCGGTCGGACTCGCGTCTCTCGAGCTCGACCTCGAGGATGCCGTTATGGAAGCGCGCCTGGACTTTCTCGGCGTCGACCCTGAACGGCAGCTGAACGGTGCGCGAGAAACTGCCGTAGGCGCGCTCGCGACGCTGCCAGTTGGCGTTTTCCTGCGCCTTCGGCTCGCGCTTGCCCTCGAGCGTCATGACGTCGTCTTGCAGGTTGAGCGTTACCTCACCGCTCGTTACGCCCGGCAGCTCGGCGCTTACCAGGACCCTGTTCTCGCCGAGCGAGATATTGATCGGCGGGAAGTCGCGTGCCGCCGCAAAACCGTATCCTGAGAACAACCGGTTCATCTCGCTCTGCATGCGCCGCAGCTCGAGGAACGGGTCAAAGCCCAAACGCGGAAATTCTGAGAGCGCCATTGCTTTCACCCCTCTGCCTGTTCACCCTGACCGGGTGCGCGAATGATGACGAGCGCGGCACGCAGGCGAAGCGCCGGGGCGGGTCGGCACGGATTGAGATCACCGCAAAGCCACTCGTCGGAAGAGGACTGGCCACGATACCCATACACATCCTCACACCGAAGCGACATGACCCGCGGCCGGCCAATACGAGTCCGACCATTCCCTGCCGCGACCTGCCGGACGGCATCCGGCTGGCTCCCATCTAGTGACGCGGCACCGCCGTTCAAGGAGCTTCTTCAAGTTCGGAAGAACACAAAAAATCCAACCAAAACAATGCTGAAGAAGGGATGAGTCGCTTGAACACGTGCCTGCGCGCCGCTGTTATGCGGAAGATTCGGCGCCCTCTATCTCATGTGCTCTTTCGCGGGCCGTGGTTCTGAGGAAATTGCGGATCGCGCCGGCATCCCCAGTTGCCCATGAAAGTTGCCTGCCACCGCTCTACGGCGCCGAGCGGGTGGTCTCCTGCGCTCTTTCGCGAGAGGCATGGGCCAACGTTCTTCGCCAGCGTCGATTGGCAGACCAAAGCGACGCTGCGGCCACCTTGCGCCCATGCGCTGCCTCTTAGGCCCGAGTGCATCGAGGCGCTCCCTACGTATCTGAACGTATCTGAGCGGGCTCAATCGCGCGGCGCGCAGCGTCGATGCCTTCGCTTCATTTGCACGCGGACTGACTTCCCATTTTCGCTGTTCGCGGCATGGTGGAACCGCATTTGACGATTGTGCACCGCCGCCTCGAGCTTGAACGCGCAACGCTGCCCGG
>JAFMSA010000083.1 GCA_017353855.1 Alphaproteobacteria bacterium | reverse complement strand
AGCGCGGTCATCACCTCGAATTTGGTCTTCGTCATCGTCCATTTCTCGACGATCGAGAAGCATTCCGGGATCTTCGGCAAACGTGCCTGCGGTGTCGCATATCCCGGATCGGTGATCAGCTCCTCGCGGCCGCACAGCTTCATCAGCGGCGCCCAGCTCGGCGGCTGGATGATCACATACACGTAATCATTGGGGCCGCCCGGCGCACAGCGCAACGCCGCTCCCGGCTGGCCGCCACCCGAAGCGTTCCCGGCGCGCGGTACCGCATCGCCGAATTCCCGGTTGGGATATTCGGGCAGCGGTCCCCGCATCAGCCGCTGCTGGTCGCGCATCTTGACCCGGCACAAATTCAGCACCGCGTCGGTCATCGCGACTTCGACGCGCTGGCCCTTGCCGCTGCGCTCGCGCTGGTAGAGGGCCGCGAGGATTCCCGCCACGGCGTGCACGCCCGTGCCGCTGTCCCCGATCTGCGCGCCGGTGACCGTCGGCGGCCCGTCCTCCCAGCCAGTGGTGCTCGCCGCGCCGCCCATGCATTGCGCGACGTTCTCATAGGCCTTGCAATCCTGGTACGGCCCCGGCCCGAATCCCTTGATCGAGGCATAGATGACCCGAGGATTCAATTGCTGGAAGCGCTCCCAGGTGAAGCCCTGACGGTCGAGCACGCCGGGGCCGAAATTCTCGACGATGATGTCGCAGCGCCGCACCAGCTCTTCGATCACCGCCTTCCCGTTCGGCGACTTCAGATTCACCGTGATGCTGCGCTTGTTCGAGTTCAGCATCGTGTAATAGAGGCTGTCGGCGCCCGGCACGTCCTGCAACTGCCCGTGTGTAATATCGCCGCGCCCGGGCATCTCGATCTTGATCACATCGGCCCCCATCCACGCCAGGAGCTGCGTGCCAGTGGGGCCCGCCTGAACATGACTCAAATCGAGAACCCGCACACCTTCGAGTGCTTGCTTCATCACCGTACCTCCGCCCCTGACGTCATTCCGGGATGCCCGAGGGGCATGCCCGCAATCCAGCAGCACCGGCCTTTCACAACGCGGGACGCCTGGGCTCGGCGGCGCCGATCGGCGGAATGACCATGCTTCATGGGTTCGCCTCGCTATTCGTCGTGTCGAGAAAATCTCCATGCTCTTCGACATGCGCGGCGAGCCCGAGCGTGTGCTCGCGCGCCAGCCGCTCGGCAAGTTCGGCCTCACGCCGCTCGAGCGCCTCGATGATCCGCATATGGTCGACGACCGAGCGGGCCGCGCGGTTGTCCTGGTGGATCGTGATCTTGCGGATCGCGCGCATATGGATGAACAGGTTGCCGGTCATCTCGGACAGCAGCGCGCATCCGCTCATTTTGATGATCGCCTGGTGAAAGGCGACGTTCGCATCTGAATACTCGGCGAGCCGCTCGCCGCCGTTGCCGTTGCGAAAATCATCCATGAGCCGGTGCAGTTCGGCCCAATCCGGCGGTGCGGCGCGGGCGGCGGCAAGCCGCGCCGCCATGCTTTCAAGCGCCGCCATGACCGTGATCATCTCGACGATTTCGCGCTTGGTCTTGCGCACGACAAAGATGCCGCGGCGCGGGCGGGTGCGCACAAAACCTTCCTGCTCGAGTAACGTCATCGCCTCGCGGATCGGCGTGCGGCTGACCCCGAGCCCTTCCGACAGCCGCCGCTCGTCGAGCCGGATCTCCCGCGGATGGCCGTAAATATCCATCGCGGTAATCGCCCTTTTCAACGCGACATAGGCCTGATCGCGACAGCTGGGCTGGGCGTCCAGCCGCGGTACATCGAGGGCAGGACCGGATTGCAGGCTGGCTACGGACACATCGAAGGTATATGGTATACCACGATATTCCGCAATTCGTTTTTGGCCGCCGCACCTCCGCGGGGCAGCGCGCCCTCAGGAACGGACTCATTTTGACCCCTTGCGTCCGAGCGAAGCATGACCCGCATGTACCGCCGCGCACCGGTCAGTGTGCCCGATGATCTGACGGCGGCGGTCGGGCTGTTCACCGCTTATGGGTTATCCTTTGGGTTATCCTTCGACATCGATCCGGCGTAGCACGACTTCGCGGCTGAAATCGCTGCCCTGCCGGGCAAGTACGCCTCCCCGGCCGGTTGTATTGCTGCCTGGCGCCGCGGTGGCGGCGCCCGGCAGGTTGTGTCGGACTGCGGTCGGTCGAGCCTCGCGGCTGCTGCGATCGGAAGCGGCTGCGAGAAGCTCCGCACAGCGCGAGGTTGCGGGCTCGGGCAAAGGCCGGTCGACGATCGTGCGGGAAGCCCGACCGGTCCGTCACTGCGAGATGAAGCCGGACACGCTGCTGTCCATGGCGCGGCGATCGCGCTCTGTCGGAAATCCGGGTCTGCGCCGACCACGCCCTGTTACGACACCACGATCAACGCTACGATCTTCATGCGCCGGTTTCTAACGCCACCGAAGCAGCCGAGCCGACGGGACTTCCGAACCGGGCTCGGTGTCTTCCACGCTGCTCTATTCTTGGAATGGTGAGCCACATGAGCGAAGCGGAAATGACGGACGGCTTTCATCTCGTCGTCGAAGCGCTGAAGCTGAACGGGATTGACACGATCTATGGGGTGGCCGGCATCCCGATCACCGATTTGCTCCGGCTCGCGCAGGCCGAAGGCATACGCTACTTCGGCTTCCGGCACGAGCAGTCGGCTGGAAATGCTGCCGCGATCAGCGGGTTTCTGACGCAGAAGCCCGGCGTCTGCATGACGGTTTCGGCGCCCGGCTTTCTGAACGGCATGGTCGCCTTGGCGAACGCGACGACGAACTGCTTCCCGATGATCCTCATCAGCGGGTCGAGCGACCGCGCGATCGTCGACCTCGAGCAAGGCGATTACGAGGAGCTCGACCAGATGAACGCCGCCAAGCCCTACGCCAAGGCGGCCTACCGCATCAACCGGCCGCAAGACATCGGCACCGGCATCGCGAGGGCGATCCGCGCCGCCTCCTCGGGCCGCCCCGGCGGTGTCTATCTCGACCTGACCGCCGAGGTGCTGGGCTCCGCTCTCGATATCGGGACCGCGAAGAACTCGCTCGTGAAGGTCGTCGATCCGGCGCCGCCGCAGCCCCCCGCGCCGGAAGCGGTTGCGCGCGCCATCGACCTCTTGGCGACGGCCCAGCGCCCGCTCGCGATCCTCGGCAAGGGTGCCGCCTATGCGCGGGCGGACGCGGAAATCCGCTCATTCGTCGAAACCACCGGCATGCCTTTCCTGCCGATGTCGATGGCCAAGGGCCTGCTGCCCGATGACCACCCGCAATCGGCCGCGGCCGCCCGCTCTTACGCGATCGGCAACGCCGATGTCGTGATGCTGGCGGGCGCACGCCTCAACTGGCTGCTGTCGCACGGCCGGCCGCCGCTGTGGTCGGAAGGGACGCGATTTGTGCAGGTCGACATCTCGCCGACGGAGATCGACAGCAACCGGGCGATCGCCGCCCCGGTGGTCGGCGATATCAAATCGGCCTTCGCGGCCTTCAACCGCACACTGAAGCCGGGCCGGATCGGGCGCCAGGCAGCCTGGATCGACGAGATCGGCAAGCGCAAACAGCAGAACATCGAACGTATGGCGGCGCGCCTCAACGCCGACCCGAGCCCGATGAACTTTTCCTCCGCACTGCGCGCCGTGCGCAATGCGCTGACGGCCCACCCGGACGTCTATATCGTCAACGAAGGGGCGAACACGCTCGACTTCGCCCGCAACGTCATCGACATGAGCCTGCCGCGTCACCGGCTCGACAGCGGTACCTGGGGGGTAATGGGCGTCGGCATGGGCTATGCGGTCGGCGCCGCCGCCGTGACCGGCAAGCCGGTCGTCGCGATCGTCGGCGACAGCGCCTTTGGCTTCAGCGGCATGGAGATCGAGACGATCTGCCGCTACGAATTGCCGGTTACCACGGTGGTGTTCAACAATAACGGGATCTACCGCGGCGACCCCCCGGACAAGCCCTATTCACCGACCGGACTGCTGCGCGACGCGCGCTACGACAGGATCATCGAGGCGTTCGGCGGCGCCGGGCATCACGCAACCGACACGCCGAACCTCACCAGGGTCGTGAGCGAGGCGATCGCGTCCGGCAAGCCGGCGCTTGTCAATGCCGTCATCGACCCGACGGCCGGCACCGAAAGCGGGCACATCCAGAGCCTCAATCCGAGAAGCGCCGCCGCGCAGAAGACGTGAGGCCGCCCGGATCGCCGCATGCAATCCCCGTTATTCCGGCGTGCCGGCCGTCTCCCGCCGGCCCGCCACCGATAAACCGAGCTCACGGGCCGGGTCGTTGCGGGGTGCGGGCGACGAGCGTGATGCCGGTCGCGAGGGCGGCTCAGGGAGCAATGAAGCGGTCAATCTTGCGGTAGCCGAACAGCCACTGTCCGCCTTCTTTTACCATTTCGTCCCGGTAGCCACCGCCCGAGCCGATCTCTGGGCCATCCGGGCTGTTCTGGACCACCGTCCAATTCGAACGCACCCGCGCGCTCGCACCGTCGAGGGCAATCGAAATGTTGGTCACGAGATGGACCGCGCGGGGCCGCTGATTGCCGGCGCGCTCCCGCAGGCTTCGCGCCAGATCGGCAATCGCCGGGCGCCCGGTCGCGCTGCCGAATGCCGTGTCCCAGGTGCCGGTCTCGGTGAAAAGCGCTGCCATTTCAGCGAAGCGACCCTCGTCGAGCCGGAAACAGTACTCCGCCAGGACCTCGCGGATCGCCTCCTTCTCCTCAAGCGCACTCGGCATCCATCCCTCCTTTGAGGCGCTGCCACGGATGGCGGGGATAGTGCGGCTCCCGGCGACTTCCGGACAAGGGCCGGGAGAGCGGGGGGAAGCAGCCCCGGATCGGGCGCGGGCTGGTGCGGGTCGGCAGGACCGCAGCCTTGCGTGCTCCGGGCACCGGGACCTACCGTGAGAGCAGAAGTCCGCAACGGAGCAACAAGCCATGAGCCAGCAGGACGGACATCCGGGGTTCGCCCCCGAATGCGACGTGCCGATCCCCTACATGCAGCGGATCCGCGATTATTATCAGGGGCTCGGCTACGGCAGACCCTACCGTTGGGCGCATTATGCGCAGGTACCGTTTGAGCCCCTCAAAAGACCGCTCGCCGAATGCCGGATCGCGCTGGTCACGACCGCCGCTCCCTACCAGCCCGGGAGAGGCGATCAGGGCCCGGGGGCGCCCTACAATGCCGCCAGCAAATTTTATCGCGTCTACTCCGGGGATGCCGCGTCGGACCACGATCTGCGCATATCGCATCTCGCAATCGACCGCGCGCACACGAGCGCCGAGGACAGCAACACGTGGTTCCCGCTGGCGCAATTGCGGCGATGCGCCGCGGCAGGCCGGATTGGCGAAGTGGCGCCGCGCTTCCACGGCGCGCCGACGAACCGCAGCCAGCGAACCACGATCGAACGGGACTGCCCCGAATTGCTGGCGCGTTGCCGCGCCGACGCCGCCGACGCGGCCATTCTCGTTGCCAATTGACCCGTGTGCCACCAGACCGTGAGCCTGGCCGCCCGGCACTTGGAAGAAAACGGCATCGCGACGATCGTCATGGGCTGCGCCAAAGACATCGTGGAACATTGCGGCGTGCCGCGCTTTCTGTTCAGCGATTTCCCGCTGGGGAATGCGGCCGGCCGACCGAAGGATCCGGACTCACAGGCCCTTACGCTCGAGCTCGCCCTGCGCGTGCTCGAAGCGGCACCCGCGGCGCGCACCACCGTGCAGTCGCCGCTCCGTTGGAGCGAAGACCCCTCGTGGAAATTCGATTACTCGAACATCGAGCGCCTGTCGCCCGAAGAGATCCGGCGCCGGCGGGAGGAATTCGACCAACAGAAGAAAATCGCCAAGGCTGTTCGCACCGCATCTTGATAAAAATTGGCTAACTGTAGAATCCGATTTCGACTGATCAGGGTAAACGCCGCAGCGCGCCACCGCTGCGCGGCGCGAATATGGGGATTGATTGATATTTCCTTTGATGGAGACAGCCCCCTATCGTAGGGATAGGGGGCGTTAATTTCGGATAACTACTTCGCACCCAGGGGAGACGATATGGATTTTTGGATGCGCCCGTCGCGACGGCTCGCGATGAGCATGATCGGCCTGTTTGCCGGTCTGGCTGCCGCCGGTCCTGCAATCGCGCAGGGTCCGGCTCAGTTCACCTACCGTGTCAATCATTCGGTTTTTGGCGATATCGGCACCTATACGAATACGATTGAGCCGGCGCGCGGCGGCACGACGGTCAAGACCCAGGCGCATTTCGAAGTCAGGATGTTTGGGGTCCGGATGTATCGCGAGGATGCCGAGCGCACCGAGCGTTGGCAGGGCAACCGTCTCGTCGCGTTCCGCGGCGTTACCGATAAGGGAGACGGCCCCGCCGAGATAAAGGGCGAGGCGCGCGGCAACAGCTTTGTCATCAGTTCGCCGCAGGGCACGACCATCGCACCCTGGTCGGTCCATCCGGCCAACCCGTGGTCGTCGAACTTTCTCCGGTCCACCACGATGATGCGGCCGGATACCGGCAAGCTCGAGCAGGTGCGCATCGGCGGCGGTCAGCCGACCACGGTAAGAATCGACGGCGCAACGATCCCCACCGTCAAATACGAGGTTGAGGGCAGCACCCGATACGCGGTGTGGCTCGACCCGCGGGGCCTCCCCGTCATGTTTCGGGTTGACGACGATACCGGTAAAGTCACTTTTACGCTCGCGAGGTGCGTCGGCTGCAATACCGAAATCTCCCAGCTGGAGCGCAAATAATCACTCTTCTCCCCTGCCGTGACCCCGGTTGACGCCGAGGTGGCCGACGCGACCGTCCGCGACCGGGCGGCGCGCTGGCTGTATGGCGCGGGAGCGAGGCTGCCGAGTTTTGCACAGCTCGCCGCGCCGTCGACGATCTGCGAGCGGCACCTCGCCGCGCTGCGCGGCATCGATCCGGACGCGCCGCATCCGGCCAATCTCTTTCGCGTCCACTGGCACAATGACCGCTCCCGCCACGCTCTCGCGAATGTGCCCGCCCATATCGTCCTGCCTTCCGAACTGACCGGGATCCGCTCGCCTGTCGTCGTGGCCCTCGGCTGTCTCTTCCCGATGATCGGCGCACACAAGGTTTTGGCGGCGTATGGCTGCCTGATCCCGTACCTGGTGACGGGCCGCTTCGATCCCGTGCACCACAAGGCGGTCTGGCCCTCGACCGGGAATTATTGCCGGGGCGGCATCGCGATTTCGCGGATCCTCGGCTGCCGCGGGTTGGCGGTGCTGCCCACCGGGATGAGCGAGGAACGCTTCGAGTGGCTCCGCAGCTGGGCGAGCCGGCCCGAGGACATCGTCCGGACCCCCGGCTCGGAGAGCAACGTCAAAGAAATCTACGACAGGTGCGCCGAACTCGCGCTCGATCCGCACAATGTGATCCTCAATCAATTCGCCGAGTTCGGAAATTATCTCGCCCATTATGCCTGTACCGGTCCGGCGCTCGCCCGTATCTTCGAGGCGTTGCGAGGCGGGCGACCGGGTTTGCGCCTGGCGGCCTTTGTCGCCGCCTCCGGGTCCGCCGGCACCCTGGCGGCAGGCGACTATCTCAAAGAGCGCCACGGCGCGCGGATTGTAGCCGTCGAGGCGGATGAATGCCCGACCCTGCTGCGCAACGGTTTCGGCGAGCACAACATCCAAGGCATCGGCGACAAGCACGTGCCGTACATTCACAATGTCATGAACACGGACATCGTGGTCGGCGTGTCCGACCGCAGCACCGGGGCGCTCGATCTGCTCTTCAACAGCCACACCGGATCCGCCTATCTCTCCGAACGGCGAGGCCTCGATCCGCAGACGATCGCGGAGCTGCCGTATCTCGGCCTCTCCGGGATCGCCAACCTCGTCGCGGCGATCAAGACCGCCAAGCGCCTGGAGCTTGGTGAGGACGACCTCCTCGTTACGGTTGCAACCGACAGTGCGGTTCTCTACGCCAGCGAACGGCAGAAATATCTCGACACCCGCCATCCCGACGGTTTCGACACAGTGAATGCCGGCGAGGTCTTCGCGCAGCATCTGCTCGCGGCCGTCGACAACAACGTTCTCGAATTGACCCATGGCGAGCGCTCGCGGATATTTAACCTCGGCTACTACACCTGGGTCGAGCAGCAGGGCGTGAGGCTGGACGATTTCGAAAAGCGCCGCAGTGAGGTTTTTTGGACCGCGCTGCGGCGGAGCGCCTCCGAGTGGGACCGGCTGATCGCCGAGTTCAACGCGAGGGCCGGCTTCGGAGAGAAGGGTTGACCCCGGCCTACGCGGAGCTGTGCCGCCGGACCAAAGAGCGCGACCGCAGCCTGCACGAGAAGGTGATGTCTCTCGAGGATGCCGCCGGGCTCGTGCCCGACGGCGCCTCGGTCGGCATCGGCGGCAGCACCCTGTCGCGAACCCCTATCGCGATGATCTGGGCGCTGATCCGAGCCGGCCGCAAAGACCTTCACTGCATCCGCAGCATCACCTCGAATGAGGGCGAGCTGCTCTTCGCGTCGGGCACGAGCCGGCACATGCTGACGAGCTGGTTCAGCCAGGGCATTGTGTGGGGTGTGTCACGCATCATGCGCCTTTACACCGAAAGCGGGCGCGCGCGGTTCGAGGAATGGAGCCACATGGCGGTGGGGCTGCGCTTTCGTGCCGGCGCAATGGGCGTGCCCTTCCTGCCGATGCGCTCAATGCTGGGCTCGGACGTGATCGGCCAATTGCCCGACGCGCGGCAGATGGATTGCCCGTTCACCGGCGAGAAGCTGGTGCTGGTTCCGGCGCTCAACCCGGACTTCGCGCTGATCCACGTGCCGCGCTGCGACCCGTACGGCAATGCGCAGATCGACGGGCTGCCGTTCATGGACATCGACATCGCGATGGCGGCCAACAGCGTGATCCTGACGACCGAACGCATTGTCTCCAACGACCAGATCCGCCGCGCGCCCGATCGGACGAAAATTCCGTTCCTGGCCGTCGACGCGGTTGTGGAGGCTCCGTTTGGAGCGGCGCCGCATGAGTGCTACGGGCTCTACGAGCCGTTGTTCAACCATCTCGACGCCTATGCCACCCGGATCAGGGAGGATCCGCAGGAAAGTGTGCGGACCTATCTCGAGCGCTACTTCTACGCTCCGAAATCATGGACCGAATACCTCGAGCTCCTCGGCCTCGAAGAACTGCTCGACGCGCGCCGCCGCGGGACCGGCATTTATGACGACTGATCCTTCGACAGGAAAGCCCTTCGCCCGGCGTGAGCAGCACAGTGACCGGCACGCCGCGCGGCCGCCGGACCTCACACCGATGAACCCCGGCCCGGCCGCGTACAGCGCGAGCGAGCTGCTCGCCGTGATGAGCGCGCGCCTGCTGCGCGACGGTCAGGTCGTGTTTGCCGGGGTCGGAATTCCGCTGCTCGCCGCCACCCTCGCGCAACGGCTGCACGCTCCCGGCCTGACCATTCTGTTCGAAGGCGGGGTGATCGGCGCGTTCGTCGAACCCGGGAAACTACCGCCCTCCACAAACGAGCAGCGTTGCACGCATCGCGCCAATATGGTGCTGGGGAGCACGGACGTATTGCTGCTGCTGCAGCGCGGCTATGTCGACATTGGCTTTATGGGCGGCGCGCAGATCGACCAGTACGGCAATCTCAACAGTTCGTTCATCGGCGATCCGCAGGGTCCGAGGACGCGCCTGCCGGGCAGCGGCGGCGGCAACGACATCGCCAGCCTGACGCAGATGATCGTGGCCATGAAGCACGAGAAGCGCCGGTTTGTGAGGCACGTCGATTTCATCACGAGCCCCGGCTTTCTCGCCGGCGCCGAGAGCCGGCGAGAGGCCGGGCTGCGCACCGGCGGCATGTTCCGCGTCGTCACCGACCTCGGCATCCTGGGTTTCGAGGAACGCTCCAGACGCATGGAGCTGCAAGCGCTGCACCCCGGCGTTACGGTCGGCCAGGTAACTGCCAATACCGGTTTCGAATTACCGGTTGCGGCCGATCTCACAATCACCGACCCGCCCCGCGAAAACGAGCTCGCCGCGCTGCGCAATCTCGACCCCGACCGGCTTTATACGGCCTGAGGAGCATCGCTGTGACGATCTTCTCAAACACCTTCGGCATCGCGATGCGGAATTTCACGACCTATCCCGAGATGCCGGACCCGCAGGGGCTGATCGCTTACGCCGTCAAGGCCGAGGCGCTCGGGTTCGATTCGGTGTGGGTGTGGGACCACATTTTCCTCGGAGTCGACCCGCCCTTCCCGGTCATCGACTCGCTCACGCTCCTGACCGCGATCGCTGCGCGCACGACCCGAATCAGGCTCGGCACCGGGGTGCTGGTGCTGCCGCTGCGCAATCCGGTCGTACTGGCAAAGGAACTGTCGAGCCTCGACCTGATCGCGGCGGGGCGGCTTCTGCTGGGGATGGCTTCGGGTTGGTATAAGCGCGAATTCGACGCGGTCGGCGTGCCGTTCAGTGAGCGCGGCCGGATCATGGATCGGAACCTCGAGATCCTGCGCCGGTTGTGGACCGAGGACCAGGTGAACGGCGAGTACCCGCCGCACCGGTTGCGCGGATCGAACATGTCGCCCAAGCCGGCCCGGTTGCCGACAATGCTGATCGGCGGCTATGTCGACCGCGTCCTGAAGCGGGCGGCGCTCAACGGCGGCTGGCTGACCTATTTTTATACCCCCGAGGGTTTTGCCGGTTCGTGGGCCAAGGTTTGCCGCTTTGCGGCCGAGGCGGGGAAGGACCCGGCGCGCCTGCTCAACGCCAACCAGCTGCCGATCTATGTGGGATCCTCGCGTGACGCGGTCGAGGCCCCGATGATGGAGTGGCTTGGCCAGGAGTGGGACTATGCCGCCTGGAGCCTCTCGACCAAACAGGCCGCAATCATCGGAACGGTCGACGAGTGCGTCGCGCAATTGCGGGCCCAGCTCGCCGTCGGAGTCCAGAAGCTGATCCTCATCCCCTACCGATATCGGCCCGACCAGGTCGAGATCATCGCCAGGGAGATCATCCCGCGACTGCGAGGCGAGCAATGAAACGGGGCGATCGCGACATCCTTGTCGTCATAGACGTTCAGAACGATTTCTGTCCCGGCGGGGCCCTCGCCGTGCCGCAGGGCGATGAGGTCGTGCCGGCGGTCAACCGGCTCGCCGCCGAATTTGCCCATGTGG
Source organism: Alphaproteobacteria bacterium (assembly GCA_017353855.1). GTDB lineage: Bacteria > Pseudomonadota > Alphaproteobacteria > ATCC43930 > CGMCC-115725 > AP-15. Next base: position 24 of record JAFMSA010000083.1, on the reverse strand, counting down.
TCTTGACCCAGGACTGGCACCCGG
>JAFMSA010000082.1:2290-11201 GCA_017353855.1 Alphaproteobacteria bacterium | reverse complement strand
GGCATCGCCGAGGGCGACAAGCTGCACCCGGTGCAGCAGAAATTTCTCGAGCACGCGGCGCTGCAATGCGGCTTCTGCACGCCGGGCTTTATCGTCGCGGCCAAGGCGCTGCTTGACCAGAACCTCAATCCCACCGAGGAAGAGACGCGCTACTGGTTGGCCGGAAACCTTTGCCGTTGCACCGGCTACGACAAGATCGTCCGCGCTGTCCTCGACGCCGCCGCGGTAATGCGGGCAGAGGGGGCGCGATGAGCTATCTCGAAAAAGAGGCCCTCAAGGTCGTCGGCACCCGGCCGGTCCGGCCCGACGGCGTCGACAAGGTCACCGGCCGCGCCAATTTCGGCGCCGACATGGCGATGCCCGGGATGCTGTGGGGCAAGATCAAGCGGAGCCCCTATGCCCACGCTCGCATCGTTTCGATCAACACCGATAAGGCGATGGCGTTGCCGGGCGTGAGAGCGGTCACTACCCGTGCGGATTTCCCGGACGTGCCGCCGGAGCGGGCCCATATCGGCGAGGCGCCGGCCAATCTCCGGGACCTGTCACGCAATTGCATGGCAAAGGGTAAGGTTCTCTATGAGGGCCATGCGGTTGCCGCGGTCGCGGCGACCTCGCCCGCGATCGCCGAACGGGCGCTCGATCTGATCGAGGTCGAATACGAGGTGCTGCCTTATGTGATGGATGTCGAAGCGGCGATGGGGCCTGAGGCGCCGCTGCTGCATGACGACATCTTTACGGCTGGCGCCGATCCCAAACCTGCGAAGCCGTCCAACATCGCCAAGATCGTGCGTTTCAACAAGGGCGATATCGAGGCCGGGTTCCGCGAGGCCGAGGTAGTCCTTGAGCGGCGCTACACGACAAAACCGGTGCACCAGGCCTATATCGAACCGCATGCCTGTGTGGTGTCGGTCGCCTCCGACGGGCAAACCACGATCTGGAGCTCGAGCCAGGGCCAGTTTATGGTCCGCGGCTACACCTCGCGCATTGTCGGAGCGGACATTGCTGATATCCGCGCGATTCCGGCCGAGATCGGCGGCGGCTTCGGCGGCAAGACGATCGTCTATCTCGAGCCGGTTGCGTATATGCTGTCGAAGAAGTCGGGCCGTCCGGTCAAGATCGTGATGAGCCGCGAGGAGGTGTTCCGTGCCTCCGGCCCGACCTCGGGAGCTGTCGTCGAGGTTAAGCTCGGCGCCAGGCGCGACGGAAAGATTGTCGGCGCGCAGGTCGTGCTCAAATACCAGGCCGGCGCCTTCCCCGGCTCGCCGGTCAATCAGGGCTGCATGTGCGCGTTTGCCGCCTACGACCTTCCAAATGTCAGCGTTACCGGCTACGACGTGCTCAGCAACCGCCCGAAGGTCGCGGCTTATCGTGCCCCCGGCTCGCCGATCTCGGCTTTCGGGGTCGAGAGCTGCATTGACGAGCTCGCTCATGAGTTGAGGATCGATCCGCTCAAACTGCGCGAGGTCAACGGCGCGAGGGACGGTACGAAGGCAGCGCACGGGCCTACCTGGGTCAATATCGGCTACCAAAGGACTCTCGAAGCGGCGAAAGCGAGCGGGCACCTCAACACCCGGCTCGGGCCCAACCAGGGCCGCGGCATCGCCTCGGGCTTCTGGTTCAATGCCGGGGGCGAGTCCAGTGCGGCGGTGCATGTCAACGAGGACGGCACCCTATCGGTGACCTGCGGCCATCCCGATATCGGCGGCTCGCGCGCCTCGATGGCGATGATGGTGGCGGAAGTCCTGGGCGTGCCGTTCGATCGCGTGCGCCCGGTCGTCGGCGACACGACCTCGATCGGCTTCAGCGCGGTGACCGGCGGCAGCCGCGTTACCTTTGCCGGTGGCGCGGCGGTGACGCGTTCGGCCGAAAAGGTCATCGAGGAACTCAAGAAACGCGCCGCGGTGATGTGGGACATCAGCCCCGAGGCGGTCGAATGGAGGGACGGCAGAGCCTACCCGGCCGGGCCCAACGCCGGCAGCTTCGAGCCGCTGGACCTGAGTGCGATCGCCGCGAAATCGGGGCGCACGGGCGGGCCGATCAGCGCCGAGGTGCAGCTCAACGCGCAGGGTCAGGGCCCGGGCTTTGCGACCCATATCTGCGACGTCGAGGTCGACAAAGAGACCGGCTTCGTCAAGATCCTGCGCTATACGGCGATCCAGGATGTCGGCCGCGCGATCCATCCCTCCTATGTCGAGGGACAGATGCAGGGCGGCGTAGCTCAGGGGATTGGGTGGGCGCTCAACGAGGAATACATCTATGACAAGGACGGGCGCCTCGAGAACCCCGGCTTCCTCGATTACCGCGTACCGGTTGCACCTGACGTGCCGATGATCGACACAATCATGGTCGAGGTGCCGAACCCGCGTCACCCGTTCGGTGCACGCGGCGTCGGCGAAGTGCCGATTGTGCCGCCGATGGCGGCGGTCGCCAACGCGATCTACGACGCAACCGGCATCCGGCTGCGTGATCTGCCGATGTCGCCGCCCCGGGTCCGCGCCGCGATCGATGCGTCGGAGCCGCTGCGCGCTGCCGCGGAGTAAAGCAATTGCCACTGACCCTGCCGCCGAGGGCCTCTCCCTCTCCGTGAGAGTGGGGAGGGGCGCGGGGTGAGGCCATCATCGAGAGCGAGGTCTCATGACGTATATCGCCAAGGAATTTCAAAAGATCGTCGGCACCCGTCCGATCCGCCCGGATGGTGTCGACAAGGTTACCGGACGCGCCAATTTTGGCGCCGACATGGTCATGCCGGGGATGCTGTGGGGCAAAGTCAAGCGCAGCCCGCACGCGCATGCGCGGATCATGTCAATCAATCTCGACAAGGCACTGAAGCTGCCCGGCGTCAAAGCCATCGTGACGTCGGATGATTTTCCGCCGATCGCCTCGGAGGAGGCGTTCGTCGGCGAGGGGCCGATGAATTTTCGTGACTTGTCGAGCAACTGCATGGCGCGCGAGAAGGCACTCTATGACGGCCACGCCGTCGCGGCGGTCGCGGCAACCTCGCCGGCTATTGCCGAGGAGGCATGTGAGCTCATCGAGGTCCAATACCACGTGTTGCCGCATGTCATCGATGTCGAAGACGCGATGAAGGCCGATGCGCCGATATTGCACGACGACCTCTTCACTCAGGGCGTCGACCCCAAGCCGGCTCATGCTTCGAATGTCGCCAAGATGGTCAGCTTCACGAAAGGCGACGTCGACGCAGGGTTCCGCGAGGCGGACGTGATCATCGAGCGGCGTTATTCGAGCCCGCCGGTGCATCAGGGCTATATAGAGCCGCACGCCTGCGTCGTGTCGGTCGCGGCCGACGGCCAGTGCACGATCTGGAGCTCGAGCCAAGGCCAGTTCATGGTGCGCGCCTATTGCGCAAAACTGCTCGGCATCGACATCTCCGACATCCGCGCGATACCGGCCGAAATCGGCGGTGGCTTCGGCGGCAAGACCCTTGTTTACCTCGAGCCGGTGGCGTTGGCCTTGGCAAAGAAATGCGGTCGGCCGGTTAAAATGGTGATGAGCCGCGAGGAAGTGTTTCGGGGCACCGGGCCGGCCGCCGGATCGGTTGTCGAGGTCAAGCTCGGCGCCAAGAAAGACGGCAGGCTGACGGCCGGCGAGGTCATGCTGAAATACCAGGCCGGGGCTTTTCCCGGCTCGCCGGTGGGCCCCGGCTGCATGTGCGCTTTTGCGATGTACGACGTGCCAAACGCCAAAGTTGTCGGATACGATGTCGTGTGCAACCGGCCGAAGGTGGCTGCCTATCGGGCACCCGGTGCACCGAACTCGTCTTTCGGGGTCGAGAGTTGCCTTGACGAATTGGCCGATCGGCTCGGCATCGACGCGTTGACGCTGCGCGAGCGAAACGCGGCCAAGGACGGCGTCAAGGCGGTGCACGGCCCGACCTGGCAGAATATCGGCTATGCGCAGACCGTCGAGGTTGCCAAGAACCACCCGCATCTGAAGGAGCCGCTCGGCCCCAATCAGGGGCGCGGCATCGCTTCGGGCTTCTGGTTCAACATCGGCGGTGAATCGAGTGCAGCCTGCCACATCAACGAAGACGGCACTGCCGTCGTCGCGGTCGGCAATCCGGATATTGGCGGGTCGCGTGCCTCGATGGCGATGATGGCGGCTGAGATCCTCGGTATTCCGGTCGAGCGCGTGCGTCCGATTGTCGCCGACACGAGCTCGATCGGTTTCTCCTTCCTGACGGGCGGCAGCCGCGTCACGTTTGCGACCGGTATGGCCGCAACACAGGCCGCCCAAAAGGTCGTTGAGGAGTTGAAGAGACGCGCCGCGATGCTGTGGGATATCAGCCCCGATGCGGTCGAATGGAAGGATGGGAAGGCTTATCCCGCCGGTCCCAATGCCGGCAGCTTCGAGCCGATATCCTTGGCCGAGATCGCGCTCAAATCGGGGCGGACCGGAGGACCGATCACTGCCGAGGTGTCGATAAACGCACAGGGCGCCGGCCCCGGCTTTGCGACGCATATTTGCGACGTCGAGGTCGACAGGGAGACGGGGCAAGTCAAGGTACTGCGCTATACCGCGATCCAGGATGTCGGGCGTGCGATCCATCCGTCCTATGTCGAGGGCCAGATCCAGGGTGGCGTCACGCAAGGGATCGGCTGGGCGCTCAACGAGGAGTACATCTACGACAAGGATGGCCGTCTAGAGAATCCGGGCTTTCTGGACTACCGCGTGCCGGTGGCCTCGGATCTGCCGATGATCGATGCGGTGATGATTGAGGTGCCGAACCCCCGCCATCCGTTTGGCGCGCGCGGCGTCGGTGAGGTGCCGATCGTGCCGCCGATGGCGGCGGTCGCCAATGCGATCAAAGATGCGATCGGGATCCGGCTGCGTGACCTGCCGATGTCACCGCCGCGGTTGCGCGCGGCGATCGACGCGCAGGAATTGCCGCGCGCGGCGGAGTAGCTATGCCGCGCGTCGTCATCTCGGGTGAGGCCGCCCGCCGGTTCACCGGCGGCGTGAGCGAGCTCGAGGTGGAGGCGAACAATTTCCGCCGCCTGATCCTCGAGCTCGACCGCCGTTTTCCGGGGCTCGGGCATCAGATCGACGAGGGGATGGCGGTGGCGATTGACGGCGAGATTTACCAGGACGCCTATCTCGCTCCGCTCGAGCCTGGGAGTGAAATCTATCTGATCCCCAAAATCGGCGGCGGCTGACGGGCGCACAGCCGCCGCTCGCTGCCTGTGCTGACGTAAGAGGAGTGCAAGGCCGCTGAAAAACACTCTAAGGATCGCTTGAGACCTTTCCGGCGTTTAATCCGGCTGAGGCAAACAACGGACAGCGGTCATGGTCGAGGTGGTTTGGGGACGGTTGCTGTGGCGCGATCGGCGCCGCCGCGGCGATCGGAACACCCTGCAGCGCGGGATCGTGAAGCTCCTGTGGTGGGGGGCCCTGCTTACGGCTTTGTTCCTGCTTGGTTGGGGTCTCGCGACCGAGGCGCGAACTTCGTACCTACAGTCCCTGCTTCTCTCGCACTGGGCGAGCCGCATGAATTTTGCGGTTCAGCCGGGTCCAAGCGATACGGTCCGCTTTCCCAAATGGGGCCCTTACGATGAGCGGTTCGGCTATGCCAAGCTGCCCTCGTTTATAGAGGCACTGAGCGCTCGTCATTTCAGCGTCACGCATCAGGCGCAGTGGTCGCCGGCGCTCACCCACTTTGTCGACGAGGGCTGGTACGCGGTTTACGGCGAGAAATCGCGCACCGGCTTGCAGCTCTTCGATCGTGACCGGTACCCGCTCTACTGGGCTAGGTACCCGGAGCACACCTACAAGGGGTTCGACTCGGTCCCGCCGCTCGTCGCCGACAGCCTGCTGTTCATCGAGCACCGCGACTTGCTCGATTTTAAAAACCCGCGGCGCAATCCGGCCGTCGAGTGGGACCGTTTCACGCTGGCCATCGCGGGCCGCATCGCCGGGATAGTGGATCGCCGCTTCAGGGAAGGTGGCGCCAGCACGCTCGCCACGCAAATCGAGAAATTCCGTCATTCGCAAGGCGGCCGCACGCCAAGCATCGCGGAGAAGCTTCGCCAGATGGTGACGGCCTCTCTGAGCGCCTATCGTGGCGGCCCCGACACGCGCACGGCGCGGCGCGAGATCGTCACGACCTATCTCAACTCGACACCGCTGGGGTCGCGCCCGGGTTATGGTGAGGTGATCGGCGTCCCCGAAGCCCTGTGGATCTGGTACGGCACCGACCCGGAGGAGGCGACCCGCGTGCTAAATACCCCTGCGACGACAAAATCGCAACGGGCGCGCAAGGGTGAGATCTACCGGCAGGTGCTCAGCCTGCTGCTCGCCGGTCGTCGGCCCACATACTATTTGGGTGGCGACGGCGCGGCCATTGCCGCACTGACGAACAGCTACCTGCGCCTGCTTGCGGATGCCGGGGTCATAAACTGGCAACTGCGCGATGCGGCGCTTGCTGCCCAATTGCATTTCCGAACCAAGCTGCCGCCACCGCCGGCAGTGTCGAACATCGAATACAAGGAGACCGACCGACTGCGGAACGAGCTGGTATCGCTGCTCCACCTGCCCGACCTTTATGCTCTCGACCGGCTGGACCTGGCGGGTTACGGCACGGTTGACGTGCGGGCGCAGAAACGGGTTAGCGATGTGCTGACGCGGCTTGGCGACCCCGAGTACGTCAGGTCCCTGGGACTCGTGGGTCATAATCTACTCGGAGGCGAAAATCCGGGCAAGGTCACCTGGAGCTTCGTGCTCTACGAGCGCGGCGCCGATCGCAATTACGTCAGGATTCACGCCGACAGCCAGAACGGTCCCTTTGACATCAACTCCGGGGCAAAGCTGATCCTCGGCTCCACTGCCAAACTGCGAACGCTGATCACCTACCTTGATATCGTTGAGCAACTGCACCGCGAGCTGTCGCCGCTGGGCCGCCGCGAGCTGAACGCGCTGGCGGCCGGCAAGCAACGCGATCCGCTGACTGCGTGGGCGGCCGGTTATCTCGCGAAAGCCGCCGACCCGAGCCTGGGGGCGATGATCAGCGCGGCGATGCATCGCCATTACTCGGGCAGCCCTGCAGCGTTCTTTACCGGCGGCGGCGTGCATGTGTTCGCCAATTTCGAAAAATGGGAAAATCACTCCGACCCGACCGTGCTCGAGGCGTTCGAGCATTCGATCAACAACTCTTTCATCCGGATCATGCGCGACGTCGTGCTCCACGACATCGCACAAAGCCGCGCTGACACGGAGGAGTTGCTGTCCGATCCGGACGACCCGAACCGCGAGGCCTATCTGCGGCGCTTTGCGGATCAGGAAGGCCGTCGGTACCTCAACCGCTTCTGGAACGACTATCGCGGCCGCACCCCGCAGGAAGCGCTGGATCAGCTGGCCCGCCGGACGCGGCCGACGGCCCGACGCCTGGCGGTCGTCTATCTCACTATTCGACCGGAGGCGAGCCGGGCGGAGCTCGGCGAATTTCTGCTGCGCCATCTGCCGCCCGGCTCGGTGAACGATGATGAGTTGTGGGACCTTTGGCGGGATTACCTCCCGGGCCATTTCACGCTGCAGCAGCGCGGATATCTCGCAGGCATCCATCCGCTTGAGCTGTGGCTGGTGCATTACCTTCAGGATCACTCCGACGCGTCGCGCGCGACTATTCTGGAGGCGAGCGCAGGTGCGCGCCAGGACGTTTATGCGTGGCTGTTCAACAGCCATAATCTGCGCAGTCAGAACGCGCGCATCCGCATGCTGCTCGAGGAGGATGCGTTCAATCGCATCCTTCAGGATTGGCGCCGGCAGGGCTACCCCTTCGGTCACCTCGTGCCGTCTTACGGCACTGCGATCGGCAGCTCCGGCGATCGGCCGGACGCGTTGGCGGACCTGATCGGTATCATTCTCAACGACGGGGTGCGGCTGCCCAATATCGATCTCCAGCGGCTGCAGTTCGCCGCCGGCACCCCCTATGAGAGCGAATTGACGCTGAACCCTGAACCGGAGCGGGTTCTCGCACCCGAGGTCGCCGCGGCCGCCCGCAAAGCGCTGCTCGGGGTTGTCATGGAAGGGACCGCCAAGCGGTTGCGCGGGACCTATGAGACTGCCGACGGCGGAATGCTGCCGGTTGGCGGCAAGACCGGCACAGGGGACAACAGATTGGACCGTTTCGGTCGTGGTGGCCGCTTGATTTCGCAACGGGTGGTCGACCGCACCGCAACCTTCGTGTTCTTTCTCGGCGATCGCTTTTTCGGGACCGTTACCGCCTATGTTCCGGGCGCGGTGGCAGGATCCTATCATTTCACCAGCGCGCTCGCCGTGCAGCTGCTCCGGGCTCTCGAGCCTCAGCTGCAGCCGTTGCTTAACTCGCCGATAACCAACGCGCCACCAGCGGCAATCAGTCAGGAACTGCCCCCGGCGGGAGAGCTCAGGAAACCCGCCGGCGGCGAGGAGAGTGCCGACTAAAATACGAATCAGAATTTGCGCGCTGTTTGCCGGCGCGCAGGATCGGTTGAACGGACGCGTCAGACGGGTGATGTCTGAAAAGTAGGAAGAGCCGCCAATGGGGTTTTCTGCCGGAGCGCGTAGGCGAGCAAACGGTGGAACTGGCGGGACAGAGCGTCTGCAGGCGCGTCCGCGCGGAGACGATGAAGGTGCTGGGCGGTGCAGGCGATGTTATTGGGCGTGCACTGGCGGTCCCGTCCGCAAGTGGTCGTCACCATCTCGGAATGAGCGGGATCGGCTTGCGCATGGTCACGGCCCGCCGGCCAAGCGGGCGAAGATCGAGATCACCCAGCGAGTGAGGGGGCCGCGGGCGATGCTCTGGCATATCGTTCCATAACAAACCGGCGCGTCGTTCGCAGTTCCTAATCGTGCGGTTATCATTTGGCGGTGAGGGATTGCGACTGCCAGATCGGCGCAGTCAGCCGGCATCGCGAAC
>JAFMSA010000082.1:0-2280 GCA_017353855.1 Alphaproteobacteria bacterium | reverse complement strand
GAACATCACAGCCTTGAGTTTCGCAGCGTGGATGCCGCCTTCGTTTACCATGAGGGTGACGATGACCGCACTTCTTCGGTCGCCGAAGCCAGTTCGGTGAAAACATGCTGCTGGTATGAGCGTTTTCCAGGGGGCGAGATCCTTCTGAGATGGAGTCTGGCGCGCCGACGCCGGCTGTTGATCCGCTGTACGTATCACTGTTCGATCGTGAGGAGCCGACAACGCCGCCCGGCGGTCCTTCCGGCGATCGCCTCGATAGCCTGATCATTGATTTGGTGATGTACTTCACAGTCGATCCCTACTCTGCACATGGTTAAGAGAGGGAGGGCAAGACGATCTTCTGTGTCGCTATAGGTCGGAGATGTTCGCTGGGCGGTCCCCCATTGGTTCGGAACCAGACAGGCAGTGGGCAGCTGGGCGAGGCGTTCGTTGTTGCCTCTGCGGATGACGCGCACTGCGGTTGGCGTTGGGCAGTCACTTCGAGATTGCGGCTTCCGAAATCCGCAGGCCGCAGGCGCGGGCTAAAGCAGGCGCGTGAACCGGATTGCGGATATTGTGGACACGGGCCTCTCCGGTCCGCCCAGTCCGCCAACCTCGTGTCCTCGATCATAGGGCCGTGCATCTGTGCGATTATCCGCCGTTGCTCAGCGGGGGTAGGACTCCCCCGCTCCCGTGCAGACGACAGAGCCGCCGACCTCGCTAAGGCGAGCCCGCGTCTGCCTGCGGCGTGGCCATCGGTTCACCTGCGACTTACGATGACCGGGCCACGCTCCTGAGCAAGTCGACCTTTCGGTTGAGCGCCGAGACGAGACCCTCGACGCCTTCCCGCTGCAGGATCGTGTGAAACTCCGAGCGATGCACTGCCAGCTGGCTGATTGAGCCGTCGAGGTAGACGTCCGAAATCTGCGGCGCGCCCTGGTTCTGATGCATCAGATAATCCAGCCGCGTCGCCTCGCCGTTTGATTTGATGATCCTCGTCTGCACCATGATGTCGGCACCAAACGGCCGCTGGCCCGTCACCTGGAGCTGCTCGCCTGAATAGGAGTCGAACTGATCGGCATAAGTAGCGGCGATATAGTGTGCAAATGCGGCTATGAGTTGCTGTTGCTGCGCCGGGTTCAGCGTCGACCAAGCGGGGCCAATTGCCAGCCGCGTCATTGCGGGAACATCGAAGGTCCTGGTGACCGCGGGGGCCAGTCGTGAATACCGGCCGCTTTCTCCAAGCGTTCTGCCGCCCCTCATGTTACTGAGCAAGAGCCCGTAAAAGCCGCGCACCGTGTTCTGCGCGTCGGTGGCCGCCTCGGCACGTTGTGCGACCAGGCCGGACGCGAGCAGCAGCGCGAGACAGAGAGCTGCCAGTTTTCGCGTTCCGGTTGATGATTTCGTCGGGCTACCCATACCTTGTCTCCTCATCGTACCCGCCACTCCCCCGGAATTGTGCTGTCGACCGCACAACGTGGTCCGCGCTTCTTCCCGCATTGAGTCATAATGCCGCGGGACGTCTAAAAAGCAGCGTTGCTGTGCCGGCCCGTAGAGCCGAGCGTGGGTGCAACCCGCGACGGCCATCCCCTGGCCAGGCGCCGGCTTTTGCCTCCAGCAATTGGGGAGCTTTACGCTTATCTGCAAGCCCTCATCCAGTCATCGCATGTCTAGCCAGAGTTCCCGCCAGAGTGCGCGCATGCAGGGTAATCGGTAGCCGAGAAATCAGTAGTCGATAATATTATAGTGTTGCACGCTAGTTACGATGGGTCTGCCGGCATAGTGCGGGAGGGGGTGTGAACTGAATAGTCCATTCCCCATGTTTACCAGTCGGGTGCTCCGATTTTGGAGGTTTTTATGCAATTGTTGATACGAGCCACGCCTTTAGGACTCGGGCTGCTGATTGGCGTTGCCGCAACGGCGCACGCCCAGTACGCCGATTATCCGGGCACACCAAGTTATAACTCGTCATCTCCGTATAATTATCCCGGGTATCAGGGAAGTCTTTCACAATCTCCTTACTATTATTATTATCCTGGTTACCGATCGTCTTATAATTATCCTACTTATAGCTATTATCAAGGATGGGCTTATCCGGCACCGAAAGCGTACTGGGATCCCTATGTCGGATTACGTCCGTATTCGGACAATGCGGGTCCCAAAGCCAGTGGTCATGGCTCGTAATGAGCCCCATTTTATGAGTAATCTGCCGAGGTGAGTTGCCGAGGAAGCATTTTAGGCCGCGTCCTGCGAGCGGCGGTCTGCCCGCTCGCCGCGGTTTCTTGCGCGGTTCTCGCGAAC
>JAFMSA010000081.1 GCA_017353855.1 Alphaproteobacteria bacterium | reverse complement strand
GGGAGGATCTCCCGAGCGTTCTCCCTATACATCACCATGCGGCTTTGAGAGCCGCCGCCGCGCCAGCCTAAGACATCTTGCGCAGGCTCGTCCGGCCAGCTCGGCACCCAGCACCCCCAGCGCTCGTCGGCGGCGACGAGTTGGCGCCAGAACGACAGTGCAACCGGACTGCGCGTAATGCCGAAAAATCATCGCTCGAGGTCGTGCCTTCGCGATATTCGAGATGGAAGTTAAGTTAATCAAAGCGGCCGACCGAAAGCGCTGCAGGGCGACAGTGCCAATTCCGCGGTCTTCTTCGCTCGCGAGACGTGCTGCTGCAGCGCCAGAGAGGCTCACGCCAGTGAATCGATGAACTGGGCCATGCGCTGCCTCATTGTCGCGTCGGGGAGGTGCCCGCGACCGGCAGCCAGGTTGTCACGCATGTGCTCGGGATTGGCCGTGCCCGGGATCACGACGGTGACTGCTCCATTGGCGAGCAGGTACTTCAGGAAGAACTGCGCCCAGGTCGCAGCGCCGAATTCGTGTGCCCAATCCGGCAGCGGCTTGGTTTGTACGGCTCGGAACAGGTTACCGCGGGCGTCTTCGAGGCCGCCAAAGGGCGTGTCGATCACCGTCGCTATGCCAAGCTCATGCGCGGCAGGCAGCAGTCGCTGCTCGGCCCAGCGGTCGCCGAGCGAGTAGTTGAGTTCGACAAAATCCGGCTTCTCGCGGCGCATTACCGCTTCGACCGCGTCAAAAGCGCGCACGGTGGACGTGGTGATGCCGATGTAACGGACAAGGCCCTGCGCCTTCCAATCGCGCAGCGGTGCCAGGTCCTGACCGGACCACCCTACATTGTGAACTTGCATCAGATCGATTCTGCTGACGCGCAATCGCCGCAGCGAGCCTTGCAATGCCTGTTGCGCCAGCTCGTCTGTTTCCAGCTTGGTAGCGATGAAAACGCGCGGGCGCAAACCGCTCGCGGCGAGGACTGCGCCGAGCCTGGTCTCGGCAGCGCCGTAATCGGAAGCGGTATCGACAACACTGCCGCCCCCGGCGACGAGGGTGCGAACGACTTCGTCGAGCGGATCGGGTTGGATATGCGTATCGGAACCGTACTTCCAGGCGGTCCCCAGGCCGATGACAGGCAGGCGCTCGCCGGTGCTTGGGATCGACCGGGTCATGATCGGCCCGGTATCCCCCGGGTTGATGCCTTCCGCTGCTGCCCCAAGCGTCGCTGAGAGTGGCACGATGCCGAACCCCCCGACCATCGCCAGCGCCTGCCGTCGCGACCATTCTCCGACCTGATGGAGCCGTCTCATATCAACCTCTACAGGGTAGGCAAGCTTAACTATAACTAAATTAAAGCCGCTATTTCGCCGGGCAAGCGGGTGGAAAGCCTCGCACCCGTGCATCGGCATCACCGCAGAAGCGGCGCAGAAACGCAAGGCTGCCGGTAGAGCGTGCTGCGCCGACGCGGCATCGTAACCGAGCATGTCTCCACCTGACTGGAATCCGCCCCCGCTGCCGCGCGGCGGAGCCTTGCCGCTCAGCCGCGCTCGAGAATGGTGTGCACCTCGCGTCCTGCGTCGCGACCTGCAGGCGCCGGCCCTTGCCAATAGGGCGCGCTGCCGCACGAGTGGTGATCGCCACCACAGTCAGGCTCGTCGGGCCGTCGGTGGCCTGTGCGATCGACCCAGATAATCAGACAGCGTGCGTGAACATAACTAGAACTTACGACAGAATAAAGTCACGCAAACTGTCGCAGCGTGGGCATCAGCGCCAATCCCCTCCCTCCAAATTTAGAGGGAGTCCCCCTTGGCCCAAACGTCGGAAACACCAGACATCGGTAGGCCGCGGCCGCCGTCCTGGATCACCGGTCTTCGGGTTGTCGATCTTAACTACTTCAGCGCCGTGCGTTTGGTGTCGGTCTTTGGTTCGATGCCATTGCGTGTCTTGGTACGCTCCACCAATCGCCGAATCCAGATGCTCCTTTCGAGCCTTGCCCCGATCACAGATCAGCGCAGGTAATTTAATTTACCTGCCGTATCTTGTCGAAGTTCCCCGTCCTCCCGTAGGCATCCGATTCACTCCCTGGGCCCCGGAGCCTTGCCCCACAGCACCTTTGGCAGACGGCTTCGCCAATTTCCGAGACGGCGTCGCCGATTTAAGTGTGTGACTCGTTTTGGCGGACACCCCGGTCGGGTGGGAGACTCTTGAGTCGGCGGCCGCCGAGGTCGCCAGCATGGCACTGAGCGCGATGGCGCTGAAGATTGTCTTGAACAAAGCTGTCCTCCAATTTTGAAGCGGCGAGATGCGAGGCAGGAGCTGCCTGCATATAGTTAACGGAGGGGTCCCTGACTTTGCTCCGGTGACACGCTGCGGACGGCCTCGGATCGACCATGCGCGTTCCGATAGGACCGCACGAAACGGTAAGAAAGCGAGCTGCTTGCGGCGGCGGGCCGAATCCCGCCGCAATCCGTGATCAGTGGTAAATAGGCGGGTGCGCTGTTAGCGCGCGCAGCGCGCCACAAAAGCATTTTGAGCAGTCAGCGTACGTCGCAGCGCGTGCCAGTCGATTTTAAAAGTGCTATTGAGCGCGCATCGGCCGGTACTGCGCAAACTGATCGACGACCGTTATCCCCACCAGAGTGCCAGGTGCGACGGCATCTCCTGCCGGGCCCCCAGTTGCTCCTGACGGCGGCCGAGCCACAGTGCGTTGGCCAACCATAATGCGGCAATTGGAATCACCACCAGCGCCACACTGGATGTCCCCAGCCCCAGCCACCGCAGAAAGGCCACTGACCAGGCACCGATCTGATCGCCGGCGCGATAGACGACCGTGTCGATAAAACTCTTTGCCTTGTAACGGTCTTCGCGAGGCACGACCGTAAACAGCACCTCTCGTGTCGGTCGGGCGATCGCATAATTGGCGGCGCGGCGCAGCACCTGAAAGACTGCCACCGCCGCAATCGTCGGCATGAGGGCAAGTGCGCCAAACCCGATGATCGTGAGTGCGGGGAGCAACCCCAAGGCCAGGGCAACACCGAACATCAGCACAATGCGTCCTGTCAGAAACAGCTGAACGCCGAGTGTTAAAACGTTGACCAGCAAGTCCACAGTCGCGAAGAAAGCCGTCTGTGCGCCGCGGTCGCTGAAGCTTCGGCTTACGATCCCAGCTTGCTGGAAATAAAGGAACGTCGAAGTGATCGCGAACAGTAGGAGAAAAATGCTGACGTTCAGGAGGTAATTCGAGCGAAAAGCGCGGCTGAACCCGGCCAGAGCCGTCCCGCCAATCGGGACCTCGGCCGCGTTGCCTGACGGCTGGTGATGCAGTCGTGGCGACAGGCGGGAAAGGCGCCCGACGCTGAAAACGGCAATCTCAAGCAAGGCCGCCGCTCCCAGCAGGAGAAAAATGGGCGAGACGTGCCGCGCCAGGGAGGCCGTGAGACCCGAGCCGATGATCGCGCCAATTGTCGCGCCGGCCGCAATCAGACCGAACAGCCGTTTGCCTTGCTCGGGACTGAACAGATCGACATTCAGCTGCCAGAACACCGACACAACGAACAGATTGAACACCGAGACCCAAATGAAGAAGGCCCGCTCAATCCAGATACTTTGCGCCGGGTCGGACCAGCGCAATGCGGCAGCGAAGAGGACGATATTGGCGGCGAAGAAATGGTAGGTGATTGGAATGAAGCGGCTGCGCGGCAGTTTCTTCACGATATAGGCAAACGGGAGGTTCAGCAGCAGCATGGCGGCCAAGGTGCCGAGGAACAGCCATTGCAGGTTCTTGACGCCGCCTGCGACCCCGGCCTGGTCCCGGATCGGACGCATGATGTAGTAGGAAGACAGAACTGAGAAGATGTAGAGCCAGCCCCAGGCAACAACCGCCGTCTCCTCCGGCTTTACCTCCACGAACCGGCGGAGCACACGACGAACGCTCAGCGAGCTGCCGGGTGGGCCCTTCTCGGTACGGGTGCGATGGGTCAAGCGCGGCTCGATGCAGGCTGGCGACAATCTGCCGGATTCCCGCTGCCGTGTGCTCCCCGCCTAGAGGCGTTCCCGGGACCAGATATTTTGCCCATCGCCAGGCCGCCGACCACGACGGGTTCGAGGCCAATCTCCCGAATGAAACGCGATGCGACACAACAGGTTCGGGTGATTGCCTGCGGTCGGCACCCCGACCAATTCAACCGGCGGGCGGGCGTGTTGCGGTAGCTTGGCAAACCCGATGGCATTGAATGAGCGCACGATATGTGCACCTGATAACAACTTCGCCGTTGCAAGGCCGGCTCTCCCTTGCTCGTCGATCCATTTGACAATGTCGTCGCCGTCCCGTCGTACGATCCGGCGGCTCACGTCGATCACCAGCATCTTCTTTGCGAGTGCATTCGCGTAGCTTTGCCGATGTGCGGCATCGTCGCATAGGGCGCGACAATAGTCGCGACGTTGCTGAATTCTATAGCTTCTGCCAAGCCTTGACGAAGAAAGTGCGGGGAGCTCCCTACCTCGCGCCCGCCCGCGAGGTCGAGCGCCTCTATATATCCGGTCCTGTCCGCCGTAGGCGTTGAAGAGTTCGCCGTCGCGGCTGCCGGACACGGCGCCGAGCGGCCTTTGCTCCGGCACGCAATCGTTCCAAGTTGCCGAGCGGCCACAGACCCTCAAATTGCATGACTCGCGCATCGAGATAGTGCCATGATCACGCTATAATAGCGAACCGGAGCCTACCAGCCTGCGAGTAACCGAGACGCTGTTCACTCTGCAATAGCATAAGTGGCGCGGCCAAGGGCGATGAACTGGCCGACGTCGTTCATGACATCGATATCGACGACGCCGACAAGCCTTCCGCTGCGTCGCACCCTTGCAGTGACGACCAGGTCGGTGTTGATCGCAGGGCGCAGGTAGTCGACCCGGAAATTCACCGTCGGCAAAGGCCGGCCTAGCAGCATGACGAGTGCGTAATCGCCGACAGTGTCGATGATTGCGGCGATCGGTCCGCCATGCCATTGCCCGGTGCCCCGCCCGCGCTCGAATTCGGGCCGCATCGGAGCCCGCATGACGACCTCCTGCTTCTCGGGGTCGGTGCCGACCACGGTGAGGTTCAGGAAATCGATGAAGGCGGAATGCGCCAGGCGTTGCTGCAGTTCATGCTTGCCGAGCTGCACGCTGGTCATGGTGTCACTACCAGCTTGCCGAAGACTTGCCGGTTTTCCAGCCGCTGCAGCGCTTCATCCGCGCGCTCCAGCGGAAAGGTCTCATCGATGACGGTTTGCAATTTTCCAGCCTGCACCAGGTCGAGAAGGACCATCACATCCTCACGCGTCCAGCCGTTGGCGCCCAGAATCTGCAACTCGAACGTCCAGATATAGCGGATGTCCTCCGGCGGATTGTAGCCGGCGGTCGCACCGCAGGTCAGAACCCGACCGCCTACGCGCAATATGCGCAGGCACTTCGTCCAGGTGTCGCCGCCGGTGTAATTGACGACAACGTCGAGACCGCGGTCGCTGCCAGGCCCGCGCCGTGCGGGCTTGCCATAGCGCGTGTGGACCGCCTGCACGAAATCTTCCTGCACGTGGTCGATGATGTCGTCGGCGCCGAGAGCGCGCAGTCGCGCTGCCTTTTCGGCCGAGCTGGTCACAGCGATCACCGTCGCGCCCGCCAGTTTGGCGAGCTGCACGCAGCACACGCCGACGCCGCCCGAGGCGCCGAGGATAAGCACCTTTTCACCGGCCGCGACATGCCCCCTGGTGACCATCATCCGGCGGGAGGTACCGTAAGCGCAGGGCAATGCCGCAGCCGCTGCAAAACCGACGCCGTCAGGAATCGGAATCAGTTGATGGGCGCGCAAGCAGCAATACTCGGCCAAACCGCCGTGCACGGTTTCACCGGTGAGACCGCCCTCGACGCGGTTGATCGGGTCGCCCAGCGCCCGATCGCCGATCCTCCACCCGCTCACCTTCGGACCGAGTGCGACGATCTCGCCGGCCACGTCGAGACCCATGATTGCCGGCATCGGGATTCTGATTCCCGGCATTCCGCGGCGGGTGAAGACGTCGTGATAGTTGAGCGAGGCCGCGCGCACGCGCAGAACGACATCGCCATCACCGGGAACTGGATCGGGAAAGCCCGTTTCCAGGCTCAACCCATGCGCGCCATGTGCGCGCAGAACCAGGGCCTTCATATCGTATCTGCTTCGCTCACGGTTGCGACAGGAGTTCGGCGGCACAGGCCGCAAGCGCGCGCCGATCGATCTTGTTGGTACCGGCGAGCGGCATCTCGTGCAATAGCCAGACCCGCCGCGGATGCAGGTAGGGCGCTGCATTCTTCAGCGCGAATTCCTTTATCGCTGCCTCGCTGGGCGCCGTACCCGGCCGTGGCACGACGAAGGCAACCGGTTTCTTGAACTTCAGCTCGTCGTCGACCGGCACCACGGCGGCTTGGTGGATGTCGGGATGGCGTTCGAGCATCTTTTCGACTTCGCCGGGATAAACGTTCTCGCCGCCGCTGACGAACATGTCGTCGGCCCGTCCTATGAAATAGTAGAACCCGGCACTGTCGCGGCGGAATACGTCGCCGGTGATATAGAACCCATCGTCGGTCAGAACCGCGCGGGTCGCCTCCGGCAAATTATGGTAGCCGCTCATCAATGCCGGACAGCGCATATGTAAGACGCCTTCCCCGGCATCGGAATCGATGCCATCCACAAGGCGCAACGCGACCCGGGGATGCGCGACGCCAAGCGCCAGATCGGGTGTCTTGCGGCCGTTGGGGTGTGGCACAAAGACAATCGGACCGGCTTCGGTCGTCCCATAGGCATTGGCGATTGCGGCCCTCGGGAAAACCTGCCGCGCCACCTGCATCAATGCCGGCGACACCGGTGCCGAGCCCATGCGCACGGCTCCGACCGAGGACAGATCGCTCCGCGCCAGCAAGTCCCGCTCCCGCAACATCATCGCAATCATCGTTGGAACCGAGGTCAAGACCGTGGCGCGATGGGTGCTTGCCGCCTCGATGTAGCTGGCCGTCGTAAAGCCGGGCAGCAGAATGATCGTATCGCCTTGGGCGAGCGCCGCTTGGCACACGGCGAGGGCATTCATGTGGTAGAGCGGAGCAGCAACCAGTGGCCGCTCTGCCTGATGCGACAGCGGGCGCAGGCGCTGATCGATGACCCAGAGATGACTGTGATGCGACAATACCACGCCCTTGGGCCGCCCGCTCGACCCCGAGGTGTAGAGAAACATCGCGGGTTCGGCGGGGTGCGGTTTGGTTGCGGCGAAGGGTCCGGGATCCAGCAGGGAGGCGAAGTCATCGCCAAAGGTGACGCCGTCTCGACCCGGCGGGCACAGCGGCTGTCGTGGTTTATCGCACAGTATCAAGCGCGCCTCGCAATCGTCGAGGATCGCCGCGACCGTTGGCGACGGCAGTTTCCAGTTTACGGGCACCGCGACGAGGCTGGCCCGCATCGCGCCAAGAACGCTCGCGAGAAACTCAGCCCGGTTCGCGGACAGGATCGCGACGCGTGCGCCAGGCTCGAGCCCTGCTGCTAAAAATCCGCGTGCGACCGAAGCGGCGAGCCGGTCTAATTCGCGGTAGGAATAGATTCGCGGCCCCTCCTCGCCACCAAGATCAATCAGAGCCGCCGCTTCGCGATCGCCGGTGCGATCGATTGCGTCGCCCAGATTAGCAAACGTGGTCGGCTCGAATTCGCCGCTCGGTTCGGCCATCGTCTACTCCGTGAACCCCAGCGCGGAGTTGAACGCGGCCGTGGCCGGCACCAGAGCCCGACGGTCCTCGACGCGCGGCTCCACGGCCTGACGCAATAGGCGCATGGTTTCCTGCAGTGAGGTGACCCTGAACTCCGCGGCAGCGAGGTATTCGTTCCGTCCGTCCGCGTCCGCCGCGGCGTCGCCAAACTCCTCGGACACCGCCGCCGGCGACGCCAGCTCGATCAGCGCCGTGCCTGCGGCAAAGGTCAGACGGTCATCCCGCGCGGTCGTCACGGACCCGAACAGGGCGTGAAACAGCGCCGCCGTCCGCCGCGGCTCGGGCGTCGCGACGACGACGCGGCTGATTGCGCAAACGCCGTTGGGGTGAGCCTGCCACTCCGGTCGCCAGACCAGCTCGGGCGTCAGATGCTCGCAGAAATAGACCCGGCCCATCGGCACCTGCCCGGAGTCGAGGCGGGTCGTACGAAAACGTGCATCCCGCGTCGTGCCGGCCAACGTCACGGGGCGGGAGAAGGACTGGACTGGCTGAATCGGCAGGCCGGCCGCGAGCGCGTTTTGATAGATGCGTTCGGCATTATCGGTGGTGAAGACCAGACCGTTGAGACCGATCGGGAAGGACTGGAGTTCGGTGCGGCGTGCGCCGCCGGCGCCGAAGCCCAGCAACTCCAGGTAGTCGGTCGCGAATATCGCCAGGTGATTGGCCGAACCGAGGGTATGAAAGCCGCGTGGCGTCAGGTTGAAACCGAGCGCTCTAAAGCATTGCGCGGCCTCGTCGATGCGATCGTGCACATCGATGACAATATGGTCGAGGAGCGGTGAGGGTGGGACCACGTTCCGGTTCCCCGTTGCTTACGGATGCGGCGAGGTTAGGTGCGCACCGGGAAGGCTGCAACCCCGCAGAGGCCTAGCCCGTCACCAGGCACCTTCAAGCCTTCGCGCGAGCACCGTTCCATCGTGCTGGAATTCCTACTTGAAGAGCCGACGCCGTAGGACTGCACCGCGCCCCGGGGCCTGCGACAAGCCCGCTTACTGCCAGCTTTCTCGCAAGCGGCGATGCGGGGAGAGCATGATGCGGGGCCGCATGACGGGCATGGAGCAGTCGGTGGCGCTTCCGGACAGGCTCGCTCGCCATGCGCGAAAAAAGGATGACGGCACACGTCGAGGCTTAGCGAAAATTAAAGGCAGTCGTCGATCCCCCTATGTTGTGTTCGCCGACGATCAAATGAAATCGGCAGACCAGCTGATGCTTGAGCTCAACAGGTATGATATGGGCGTAGCCGCCGACCCTATTCGCTATGCCTTCCCGGCCGATATAGCTTAAGCTTGTGCCTCGTGACCGTCTCGAATGGACGAGGAGCGGACCTGAGTTGACCGCGCTGCTAATGCGACCCATCGTGAGGCGTCTGCATTACGCCTGGATTATCGTTGCGGTCACCTTTTTGGTGGTGGTCGTGACTGCCGGGGTGCGCGCCACACCCAGCGTGCTAATCGTGCCACTGGAACAGGAATTTCACTGGTCGCGGGCCACGATCTCCCTTGCCGTGGGCATTAACCTGCTTCTATACGGAGCGATTGGGCCCATCGCCGCGGCAGTGATGGACCGATTTGGCGCACGCCGCACGATGACGCTCGCGCTGGTCACGACGACCGCAGGGGTGGCGCTCACTTCGCTCATGAGCCAACCCTGGCAGCTCATTCTGCTGTGGGGTATCGTCGTTGGCCTGTCGACCGGTTTTATCGGCGCTTATCTCGCGGCGTTCATTGCTGCCCGTTGGTTCCGCACACGTGAGGGGCTCGTCGTCGGCATCCTGACCGCGGCCAACGCTGCCGGTCAGCTGGTCTTTCTTCCGACGATGGCGGCGCTCGCCACTCATGCCGGTTGGCGGATGATGTCCCTCGTCTTGGCCGGAACGGTTATGGTTTTCCTGCCGGTGCTTGTTTTGTTCATGCGCGACCGGCCCGAGGATCTCGGCCTTGCGGCTTACGGCAGCGACAGCAGGTCGGGACCGGCAGCTGTCCCGGCGGGCAATCCGGTCGCGGTGGCATTCCGGGCACTTGGCGCCGCCGTGCGGTCGCGCGATTTTTGGTTGATCGCCGGCGGTTACTTCGTCTGCGGCGCCACGACCAACGGTCTCATCGGCACGCACCTGATCCCCGCCTGCGTCGATCACGGGCTGAGCGAGGTCGCGGGCGCCGGTCTGCTTGCGGCAACCGGCGTTTTCGCCCTGGTTGGCGGAACTGTCTCGGGCTGGCTCAGCGACCGCTGCGACAACCGGCTTCTGTTGTTCTCCTATTATGGACTACGCGGCCTGTCGCTGCTCTATCTTCCCTTTGCTTTTGATATGTCGGTTTACGGCCTGTCGGTGTTCAGCACCGTCTACGGGCTCGATTGGATCGCAAGCGCGCCACCGACGGTGCGTCTTCTGAGCGGCGTTGTCGGCGCTCAACGGATCGGGATCATGGTCGCCTGGATTACGGTGATCCACCAGATCGGCAGCGCCTCTGCGGCCTATCTCGCTGGCGTCCTGCGAATTACCTTCGGCACCTATATCGAGGCATTCATTACGTCCGGGATCTTATTGATCGCGGCTGCGGTCATGGTGCTGTTCATTGGCGCCGGTCGCAACAGCCGCGGGCAGGAGACTGTAGCGCCGGCCGCGCTTTGATGCTCTTCTACGTGTCCCGACACTGAACTCACGGCTCTGCAGCAGTCCCTCGCTTGCTCCGCGTGCCCGGGCAGTGAAGCCATGACCGCTGGGATGCTTCAATTATTTACTAGTTCTGTGTTTCCGACATAAATTAAATTAGCTGGAGGTCACGCTGCCTCGTCGATTTTGTAGCCCGAGGTGTGGACGACCGGATGGCGATTGACATCGTCAACGCAGCTTAAGAGGCGTTGCTTGAGTTCCTCTTTGGAGCTGACGCGGATGTGTCGCAGCGTCGAACGCGTCAACTTGGAGAAGAAGCCCTCAATAAGGTTGAGCTACGACCCATGCGTCGGCGTGAAGGTGAAGGGTAAAGCGCCCGATCGGCTCGCGGCAAGCCAGTTCGTCGTGTCGCACGAGCCATGAGCGGAATGGTTGTCGAGAATGACCTCGATCGCAGTGTCGGCGGGGTAGGCAGCGCCGAGGAGTTTAAGGAACTCGATAAACTCGCGACTTCGGTGGCGGTCCTGGACCAGAGCATGGACGTGCCCGGTCAGCAGATCGATACCTGCAATCAGGGTCACGGTGCCGTGGCGTTTGTACTCGTGGTCGCGCATCACGGTGGGACTGATGCCGGGAAGTGGCGGGCGATCCGGCGCCGTCGTGCCAATCGCCTGGATCACTGGTCTCTCTCGTCGTAAGAGACGATTAAGAGACGATCGCGATGGCCCCGTCAGCGCTGCCTTGGCCTTGGTTCTGCCCCTCTTTGGCTTGCTCACGCAGCATCGCCACTTGCCGGTAGACACAGAGGATTTCGGACATCTTCGGCTCGAACTCGGGGTCGCGGCGCTC
>JAFMSA010000521.1 GCA_017353855.1 Alphaproteobacteria bacterium | reverse complement strand
CGCGGATCGATGCGCGGCTCGAGACCGTAATAGACGTGGTTGTCGACCAGCGCGGCAAGCAGATTGTTCGCTGCGCCGATCGCGTGAATGTCCCCGGTAAAGTGGAGATTGATATCTTCCATCGGCACAGCCTGGGCGTAGCCGCCGCCTGCCGCACCCCCTTTGACACCGAAGCAAGGGCCGACGCTTGCTTCGCGCAGGCAGAGCATCGTCTTTTTGCCGATCAGGTTCAGCGCATCACCGAGCCCGACCGTTGTCGTCGTCTTGCCTTCGCCGGCCGGCGTCGGGGTGATTGCGGTGACCAAGATCAACTTGGCGCGCGGCCGATCAGGTAGCGAGCGGATGTAGTCGAGCGCTATCTTCGCCTTGTATTTGCCGTAGGGCGACACCGCATCGTCAGGGATGCCGAGCTTGTCCGCGGCGACTTCGCCGATCGGCCGCATCACCGCTTCTTGGGCGATTTCGATGTTGGATTTCGGGTTTCTGTGCTGCTCGTCGCCGCGCGCCACGCTGCTTCTCCCTTGCTAAGTGACGCTGGGGTCTTAGCCTTTCCGGGCCGGCTCGCGCAACCTTCGTGACCCGGCGCGATGGCCACAGGGGCCGACGGGAATTTTTCTCCGATACTATTCGTATATTTGGTGAAATCGATGAGCGTGCCCGACGTGACGCAAATCGATCGATGCTTGGACGGGACCGGTTGCCGGTTCGGAAGGGAACGGTGCTCGATGACCACACCGCAGAGCAGATGCTGCAAGAGCGGCATAGCCGTTGCGGCCGTGATCGCGGTGTTTGCGCTCGGCGCTGTGTTGCTGGGCTCCGCTCGCGCCCAGGGATACTACTATCCGCCTGGTCCTTACACCTATTACCCCCCGCCTTATTACTATCCTCCGGTTGTGGATTACCCGCCGTCAGGTACGTATCGGCCATCCACAGGGTATACGTCTCCCGGCGATTACGGTCCGTCAGGGCCGTCCGCGCCGCCGCCGGCGTCCTATGGGCCACCCGCCGAGTATTCGCCTCCCAGCGGCGGCTATTATGGCCTGCCAGGCCCGTCGGCATCGCCACCGATCACCTATACTCCGCGACCCGGTTGGACCAACGCCGAAGGCCAATACTGCCGCGAGTACAAATCGACCGAGAGCACCGGGAGCCATGCCGGCGAAAGGTATGGGACAGCGTGCAGGGACGCCGCCGGGCAGTGGCGAATTGTCAACTGAAAGGCGACCGTTCCGGCGGCCCTCAGCTCGGTACGTTCCCCGGTGAGGATGCAAGGTCCGATGAATAGCCTGAGCCTGAGAATTGGAGCGGCAATGGTCTGCCTGGCGATCCTGTCGGCCGGATGTGCGCCCGCGGCGGGAGATGCCAGTGCGGGACCCAACCCCGGCGGCGGCTATTTCAGCGGTCCGAACATCAATGTCGGGCAGGTGAACCCGCCGGGGTTCACGCCTTATCACGGCCCCGCGCAACGGCCATGACGGTTGCGGTCTATGGCGGCGTGCCTTCCCCTCTGTTCGATCGCTTCGTCGAGGGCGTCCCCGCAGCACGGCCGATGGGTGGCCACCGGTCGCAGGACCGGCGGTTTCGGCGAAATATGAGGAGGGGTTAGTGCCGGCGCGTAGCGGGTCTCGTACCCCATCTCGGCACGCGGCGTCAGGGCAAATTCCCGCACACCGAATACCCGCCGGCGTGCTCAAAGCATCTGCCCGCCGTCTACGGCGATATTTTGGCCGGTAACCCAGCTGGCAAGCGGCGAGCACAGGAACAGCGCCACTTGCGCCACCTCGTCCGGCCGCCCCAGCCGCCCGAACGGGATGCCCCTTAGAATGCGCCCATAGAGGTCCGGGTTGTTCGATTTCGCGCGGGCCCAGGTGCCGCCGGGAAATTCGATCGAGCCGGGAGCGATGCAGTTGACCCGGATCCCCTTGCGCGCCATTGCGGCCGCTTGCGTCAGCGTATATTCGAGCACAGCCGCTTTGACGGCGCCGTAAGGCGGGGTCCGCACGGAGGCACGAAACCCCGATATCGACGAGATGTTCAAGATCGCGCCAGCATCGGATTTTTCTAGGAAGGGCAATGCGGCGCGACTCGCCCTCACCGTCGCGAGCAGATCGACCGAGATGCTGGCGGCCCAGCCGGTCTCGTCATCGCTGGTGCCAAAGCCGGAGGCGTTGTTGACGAGGATGTCGATCCCGCCGAGGGCGGCCGCCGCTTGCTCGATATAGACGGAAACGGCCGCGGCGTCGGACAAATCGCAGACTGCGGAATGGGCCACCCCGCCGTACCGAGCAATCTCTTCTCGCGCCGCCGCGAGGGCTTCGGCGCCGCGCGCGCAAACCGAAACGGCAGCCCCTGCCTCGGCGAAGGCCAGCGCAATCGCCCGCCCGATCCCGCGGCTGCCTCCGGCGACGATCGCTCGCTTGCCGGTAATATCAATCTTCATGGTTCCTCCTCAGCCTCTCCCGGTGCAGCATGCGCCGACAGGCCCCGCAAAAAAAGAGGACCAAGGCCAATGATCAAGAACATCGCGCTGCTCACTCGAAGGGAAGGATTGTCGCACGAGGATTTCGTCAAGCATTGGCGCGACGCACCCGCGCCGCTCGTCCACGCGGTCCCCGGCCTGCGCCGCTACGTGCAGTCGCACATTGTAGAGGAACGCACGCGGCCCGACATTCCGACGATGGATGTTGAGATCGATGGGATCGCCGAGCTCTGGTACGACGATCAGGCGGCGATGGAACGCGCCAACGCCTCGCCCGAAGCCGAGGCGTTGCCCGCCGACGGCGCCCTCTTTATCGGCCGGATCAGGAACCTCGTCACCGAAGAGAAAGTTCTCATTCCGCGGGAGCGGGCGTAAGCAACCCCGCAATCAAATCCGGAGCTTCCGGTAACTCCCAGGCCCGCCTGCGTCGAAAGGCAAGTCAAGGCTACGTTGACCGGGAAATGTAAGACCCACGTCCGAATGCCCGCTCGGTTCGGACCCCTCGAAGAAGAGGAGGCAGACAACCCCCGGGAGGGGGAACGAAACCGGTCTCTTCGAAATGCCGCCCGCTACATTGGCGAGAGCGAGGCGCCACGCGTCGCCGCTCACAAGGTCCGTAGGGATCAAAGGAGACGGCGTTGAGCGTCTTCGTTCCGGATAAGCGGCACAAACCGTTGATGCCTTGCTTCGAGAAGCTGGCGAGCCGTCTCCTGCAGCGCAGAAAAGACGTCGTGCACCGGCGCTTCCCATTCACGATCCGGCTCAAGGAGCGTGCGGGCGGCGGAGTGCAACCTGTCCCGCTGAAGATCGACCCCGGCGCGGATGTGACCGGTGTGGCGATCGCGCGGGAAACCAGCGCCAGCCGGGCCGTCCTGCATAGGTCGGAAATCGCTCACAAGGGCCGGCCGATGCGTCAACGGATGCAGCAGCGAGCAGCCTACCGCCGCCGCCGGCGGGATGCTAACCTTCGTTACCGCGCCAGTCGGTACGACAATCGCCGGCGTCCCGAGGGTTGGCTATGGCCTTCCCTGCGGCCGCGCGTCGACAACACCCGTCGCGGGTTAACCGGTATCGCAGGCTCGCCCCGATGACCGCGCTTTCGCTCGAGAATGTCCGCTTCGACATGCAGGCGATGGAAAACCCGGAGTACCAGCAAGGCGAGCGCGGATGCGAAACGCGCGAGCACTCGCTGGAGACCTGCAGGCGCGGCTGTGCCTGCTGCCCGACGGCCGGCATCCCGTTGCAGATCGAGCATAGACACCCGCACTCTCGCGGCGGACCCGATAGACTCGCCAACCTTACCCTGGCTTGCGAAGCTTGCAACCGGAAGAAGGACTTGCCGGTAGCCGTGTTCCTGAAGAGAAAGCCGCACGTGCTGCGCCGCGTTCCGGCGCAT
>JAFMSA010000520.1 GCA_017353855.1 Alphaproteobacteria bacterium | reverse complement strand
GAGATGGTGGAACATCCGCAGATGCATGGGCTCGGGGTGGTGGATATTCTCGGTCGGCGTGTTGTAGCCGAGCGCCACGATCTCGACGCCCTGCAGCCCCATGACCCGGAACGTCTCGGGCCAGCGCCGGTCGTTGCAGATGCACATGCCGACGACGGCGTCGAAGGCGCGCCAAACTTTGAAGCCCTCATTGCCGACATCGAAATAACGCTTTTCGAGATGCTGAAACGGCGCGTCGGGCAGGTGCTCGCAATGCCCCGGCAGGTGGATCTTGCGATAGCGCCCGATGATTCGACCGTCGGTTCCGACGAGGATCGAAGTGTTGTAGTGCCGAACCTCATCGTTCTCCCGGGTCAGCTCGGCATAGCCGAGATAGCAGCCAACCGCGAGTTCGCGGGCGAGTTCGAACAATGGCAGGGTTTCCGGCCCTGGCATCTCGCGCTCGAAAAAGCTGTCGATCTCCTGCTGGTCGGTCATCCAATAGCGCGGAAAAAACGTTGTGAGCGCCAGTTCGGGGAACACGACAAAGCGAGCCCCTGCGGCGTGAGCCTCGCGCATCAATGCCATCAGCCGCCGGATGACGGCGCTGCGCCTGTCGGCGAGATGAATCGGGCCGAGCTGCGCGACGGCCGCTTTCAGCTTGCGCGACATGTCATTCCTCCCTCACACCAGCGCCGCGCCGCTTGCGGCAGCGAAGGCAAGCTCGGGGACCGGCACCCCCGCGGGTCTGGCCGCCTGTGACAGGCCGCAGGGCAGGAAGGCGCCGCTGCCGCGTGTAGCGGCGAGTTTGCCGTCTTCGACAACAATGCGTCCGCGGCTGATGACCGTTACCGGCCAGCCGCGCAGCCGGCGGCCCTCATATGGGGTATAGCCGACGTTGTCATGCAATATGCCGGCCGTGATCGTCGTTTCGCGCTGCGGGTCCCAGATCGCGACGTCGGCGTCGCTGCCGACCGCAATCGTGCCCTTCTTCGGATAAAGCCCGTAAAGCTTTGCGTGATTGGTGGAGGTCAGGGAGACGAACGCGTTCAAGTCGAGGCGCCCCTGCTGAACGCCCTCGGAAAACAGCAGCGGCAAGCGCAGCTCGATGCCGGGCACGCCATTGGCAATGTCCTTGAATGTCGTCTTCTCGCCGTGCGGCAGCTTGCCCGAGGCATCGTAGCGGTAGGGGGCGTGATCGGATGAAAACACCTGGAAGGTCCCGTTGCGCAAACCGGTCCACACCGCCCTTTGTGCCGCATCATCGCGCGGCGGTGGGCTACAGCAGAATTTGGCACCCTCCAGCCCCGGTTTGGCAATGTCATCGGCGGTCAGAAACAGGTATTGCGGGCAGGTTTCGCCGTAAATCTTCAAACCCCTGGTCTGCGCGTTGCGGATGACTTCGACTGCCTCGGCGGCCGAGACGTGAACGAGCAGGATCGGCACGTCGAGCAGTTGCGACAGCACGACAGCCCGGTTCGTCGCCTCGCCTTCGGCGAGGCGGGCATGGCTGACGGCGTGGTAGCGCGGAGCGCCAAGCCCGTGGTCCAGCAACCGGCCGGCCAGCCATTTAATCATGTCGTGGTTCTCGGCATGGACCATGACGAGCGCGCCCTCGCGCCGCGCCACGGCCAGGATGTCGAGCATCTGCCGGTCGTCGAGCTGCAGGAGATCATAAGTCATATAGACCTTGAACGAGGTGTAGCCGTCGCGGATCAGAGCCGGCAATTCCTGGCCCATGACCTGCTCGGTCGGGTCGGAGATGATCAGGTGAAAGGCGTAATCGATGACCGCCTTCGGGTCGGCCGCTTCGTGGTACTCCTCCACAACCCGCCGCAATGACTGGCCGCGATGCTGCGCGGCAAAGGGGATCACCGTGGTTGTGCCGCCAAACGCCGCCGCAACGGTGGCGCTATAGAAATCGTCGGCGCAGATCACCCCGGCAGACGAACGCTGTTCTATGTGGCAATGGCTGTCGATGCCGCCTGGTAATATCAGCTTTCCGCTCGCGTCGATCTCGCGCGTCCCCTCGCCGAGATGCGTGCCCAGGGTCGCGATGACCCCATCCGTAACGCCGATGTCGCAACTCATGGTATCGGCCGCTGTCGCCACCGTGCCGTTGCGGATCACCACGTCGTACTCGCTCATTCCTCGCCCTCCGCTGGGAAGCTTACAACGCCTCTTCTGTCGCCGGCTGGTCAAGCGCTACTGTGGCGCACGGAAGCACCGGCAGAAAAAGGGATCGCCATGACCGCATCATCATCGCATCGCCCGACCATCGCCGCGACGCAGCACGCCATCTCGGCGGGGCATTATCTGGCGGCAACCGCGGGCTTCGAGATCTTGCAGGCGGGTGGCAACGCGATCGATGCGGGCTGCGCCGCCGGGATTGCACTGGGCGTGCTGCAAAGCGATCTCGTCGATGTCGCCGGTGTCGCACCGATCATGATCTACCTCGCCGACCGGCAGGAGGTCGTGACGATCGCCGGGCTCGGTCCCTGGCCGAGAGCGCTCGACCCCGAGCTCTTCCAGCGCGAGCATCGCGGCAAGATCCCGAAGGGCGTGTTGCGAACCGTCGTTCCCGCGGCGCCCGATGCCTGGATCACCGCACTGGAGCGTTACGGTACGATGAGCTTTGGCGAGGTTGCTGGGGCGGCGATCCGGCTGGCGCACGACGGCTTTCCGATGTACCCGCTGATGGCCGAAAGCCTGAGGCGGCACGAAGCCGATCACCGAGCCTGGCCGTCGACGGCCGCGATCTTTCTGCCCGACGGGCGGCCGCCGCAAACCGGCGAGCTCTTTCGGCAAACCGATCTCGCCGCTTCCTTGCAATACATGTCCGACGCGGAGCGCGGGGCTGCCTCGCGCGGGCGCGAGGCAGGACTTGCGGCCGCGCGGGATGCTTTCTATCGCGGCGATATCGCGCGCAAGATCGTCGCTTTCATGAAAGAGCAGGGCGGGCTGCTGTCGGCCGAGGACCTCGCCGAGTACCGCTCGCCGGTCGGCCCTCCCGAACGCCGCCGATTTGGCGATCTCGAAGTCTTCACCTGCGGCGCGTGGTGCCAGGGGCCGGTCCTGCTGCAGACCCTCGCGTTGCTCGAAGGAACCGATCTGGCTGCTCTCGGTCAGAATAGCGCAGACTACATCCACCAATTGGCCGAGGCGCTGAAGCTCGCCTTCGCCGATCGCGAAGCCTATTACGGCGATCCGGCGATGATCGACGTGCCGCTCGCGACCTTGACCTCCCCGGAATATGCTGCCGAGCGGCGAAAACTCATCCATGCCGATCACGCGATGCCGGAGATGCCGCCGCCGGGAGATCTCGGCCGGTCCGCAGGTCAACCGCACGGCCCGGCGACCGGCAGGGCGCGCTTGCGCTCCAGTCCGGGCGAGCCCAACCCGGAGCCCGACACCTCCTATGTCTGCGTCGCCGACCGGTATGGCAATCTGTTCTCGGCAACCCCGAGCGACGGCTCGTACGGCTCGCCGGTCGTGCCCGGGACGGGCCTGATCCCGTCTAACCGAGGTTCGCAATCGCGCCCCGATCCACGTCATCCCTCCGGGGTCGGTCCCGGCAAGCGGCCGCGGCTGACGCCGAACCCGGCGCTCGCGATCAAGGGGCGCGACATGTTCTTGCCGTTCGGCACGCCGGGCGGCGACGTTCAGACCCAGGCGATGCTGCAGGTTCTGCTGAACCTGTTCGTCTTCGGCAACGACGTCCAGTCGGCGATCGAGGCGCCGCGCTTTGCGACATACAGCTTTCCGTCCTCCTTCGCGCCGTTCGACTATTATCCCGGACGGCTCGCCCTTGAATCGCGTATTCCACAACCGGTCATCGCCGAATTGGCGCGCCGCGGCCACGAGATCCAACGCTGGCCCGACTGGATCTGGACGGCGGGTGCCGTC
>JAFMSA010000519.1 GCA_017353855.1 Alphaproteobacteria bacterium | reverse complement strand
CTGGCGGTGCACTGACATCGGCACACGCACGATCAATTGCCATCCGCATCGGTAGTGTCGAGGTCGGAAGCAACGTTGCCGAACGCCGCCGGACGCTCGGCCGCGCCGAAGCGGCCGAGGGGTGGTTCAACGGACCACCCTACCCTATGCCGTCGGGGAGAGCATGTTCGACGAATACGACATGGAAGGCTGCACATTGGCGCCGGGAGAGAGGCCGAAAGCAGCTCCCCCCGGGTAGGGTAGCCAAAAACAATGTAAATAGTCGTGGGAGATATGTATTACGGCTTGACCCTAAGGAAAACATATGTTGCGGTTCATAAGCTAATCATCTCTTGATCGCACCTCTATTGCCCTGGATAATTCCTTTGCCTAAATTTAGTGGTGCTATGGCGTCTTGACGGCCGTTCTTGCTTGTCTGAGAAAGGCCGGGAGTACGCCGGGCTTTCGTTTTTCAGTCCTTGCTGATTTCAGCGCGTTCAGGGTAGGCTTCCCAGGACAGGTCCCCCCGGTACGGACCTCTCCTCTCACCGAAACCACGGCAGGCGCCGCAAGGGCGCCGGTTCCGCCTTCGGCACCGCCGGCACGCTGCCCGTCTGGCGGTGTGTCAGCAGCGCGGTCAGGTTCCTGCACCCGGCGCCGCTCGGCGGCCTCAGCGTCGAGCCGGGCGCAGATCGCACATCGTTTCTTCCCGCTCGGCCAGCAACAACCGCAGCCCCTCCATTTCACCCGGTGATGGTGCCGGGTATGTACCGGCGCCGTTGTGGGATACGCGCTGTTTCATCGTTACCCGCAATATGACCGGTAAGGGGGGGCCACGCGGGAGTAAATCTTGGTTCTGGGGTCGAGCGGGATTTTCCGACTTATAGGCTTTCCTGCCCGGCTCACAGGCGAGCGGGTCGAGGAAGCGATACGCGTTCGATGTGCGGATCACTTGCCAGACAGTGACGAGCTGGCCAAAGAGATCGCGCTCGCGGCGCCGGATGCCGGTGATCCGGTTGACCCAGGTTAGGAGCCCGGCGACCTCGAGCGCGTTGACCGCTTCGACCGCCGTGTCGCGGCTGACCTTGGCGGCCGCGGCGATCCGCTCGAACGATGGGAAGCATCGCCCGCCACCATCGGCGCCGTGGAACCGCCATAGCGGCGCTTTGAGAACCAGCATGCAGCTATATTGCAGAGCGTTTTTAGCTTGGCGGCGCGGCGCACATAGCCAACGAGGCGGCGGTGAAGTTTGGGGCCGTGCCGGTAAGCTAAAAACGGTGCCTGTTGTGCTGTGGTCAGCATTATGTTGCCGGATTACACCAATCGCGACATTTCCCAAGAGCGCGGCTAGGTGCGGCTCCATCGAACGACAGCGCTCCGCCGCATGGGGCTTAACCTGGATGATTCACCTAGATCAAAGAAACCCGACGGCGGCACGGGATAATGCTTCGGTAGTATCGTCCGTGAGCGGCGGGGCGACGCGCGTGACAAAAAACGACTCCGCTCGAAGCAGGCGGGCAGGCCTCGAGCATGCGAGGTTGAAGCCGAGATGCGGCAACATTCGCCACGAGATGATCAAGGGTCGGAGCCGCTGATCCGGCGTCTCGACCGCGCCGCGGACGGCATCAATCCTCTCCTGATCATTTTTTTGGCTGGGCTGGTGATCCTGGTCGCTGTCCGGGTCGTCACGATGGGGCTCTCAAATCTTCTCCCAATCACGCGAGTGGATCCGAGTTGTCTGACCTCACCCGCTTCCGCGGTCGGCGGTGCAGGTGCGGTCAACCGTGCCGGCTGGCGTCTTTAGGGGTGAGCACAGCAGAGGGAGGGCGTAGTGCTCGAAAAATTGGATGCTCAGGACAAGCTGACACCAAACCAGTGGAAGATTGCCTTTGCTGCCACGATCGGCGACATGCTCGATTTCTTTGACTTTGGGCTGATCGCGTTTGTGCTGGCATTCATCGTCAAGGATTGGCACCTGACGTTCGGGCAATCGGGGATGATCCTGCTCGCGTCGGGCATCAGCGCCCCGTTTGGCTCGCTGCTCTGGGGTTGGGCGGCGGACAAGATCGGTCGACGCAAGGCAATGATCGGCACGGTGCTAAACACCTCGATCGCCACCGGGGCGATGGCGCTGACTCCTGAGCACGCGTGGATCTATTTGGTGATCTGTCGGCTTCTCGTCGGGTTTGGCGTGACCGGCATGTACTCGGTGGACATCACGGTCATTCAGGAATTCGTCCCCACCGCCAAGCGCGGATGGCTCACCGGTCTGACCACGACGATGCTCCCGGCTGGCTTTCTGCTCGGCGCATTGCTGTCGGCGTTCGCCACCCCCTATATCGGCTGGCGCGGGCTGTTTGCAGTCGGCTTGCTGCCGGCGCTTCTGACGCTCTACATCCGCGCCTGGGTCCCCGAATCTCCGTACTGGCTGATGCGCATGGGCCGCTTCGACGACGCTCGTAGATCGATCGGCTGGGCATTGCAGATCGATGCCAATGACATTCCCTTGCCGGCAGTGGCACCAGCGGTTGAGCACACGCGCTGGAGCGAGCTTTTCAAATATCCACGCAGCATCTTCGCCGGCGCTCTGACAGGGTTGAGCCAAACGGGCGGTGTCGGGTTAGCGCTCTGGCAGGTGACCCTGCTCGTGATGGTCCTGCAGATCACCCCGGCCGAAGCATCTAAATTGGGAATCTGGATCGCGGTCACAGCTATCGCCGGACGATTCCTGTGCTCGTGGATATCTGATGCGTGGGGGCGGCGCCCGGCGGGCGTGTTCAGCTGTCTGACCGCGGCGCTATGCATGTCGCTTGCCGGCTATTTACACAGCGTATTCGTCGCCGGGGTGTCGATATTTTACGTCATGTTATTGCTGCAGAGCTTCTTTGGCAGCGGCAATTATTCTATCGTCGGTCCCTATATGGGCGAGCTGTGGCCGGGGCGGCTGCGCGGCAGCGGCATGGGTTTCGTCTACGGCATTGGCAACCTCGGCAAGTTCATTGGTCCGGCGGGTCTGGCGCTGATTGCTGGCTCGTCCAACTACGTCAAGCCGGAGGCGACACTCGACGCGCTGATTCCGGGCTTTCTCTATTTTGCCTTTTGGTACGCGCTCGGCGCCTTCGCCTTCTGGTTTATCGGTTTTGAAACGAGCCGCCGCTCAATCGGAGAGATCAACGACTCGCTCGGCCGCCCGGCAAAGATAGCGGCAGCAAGTGTGTCTGCGCGCTCCGCTAGCGATTGATCTAGCAACACCCCCGTCGGGCGACTGCGATCGACCCGGGCCGGAATCGGCGCAACCGTGGACGCTCAGCCTGGACGGGCCTTCGTGCCCTTTTGCCGTCATTGCGGCGCCCCCCGATCGGCTGACATGGGCCATATCGCCGCCGAGTGCAGTGTCCTCGGACCTTTTCGCCGTGATCGCGCCTCAATGGATACACCGGCGCTAATCCTCATAGGCCGATACTACCGCCGGTGCGACCTCCACCCCACCCACCGCGGTTTCCTCCCTCGAGGCTTGCTTGCGACAGGCAGGCGTCCGAAAACCAGATCATCGCGGTGATCGCAAAGGCAAGGCTGACCGCCGCGATGAGCCGCGAGTCCACGAAATCGCCGCCGACCCAGTCATGGGTCAGCCCGGTATCGACCCCTGGATTGGCTCAGTATTGTGGAACCTGCGGTAGTCGATGGCGAGTCGGCCATCTTCGGTCTGCCCGAACACGTCCGCAAACCGGTAGTTCCATAGTACCTCGTGGGCGATATATGAAGTCCGGGCATGGACCGTCCGCAGAATTGTTTCGTCGAGTCCGCTCACCGCGACGACGATCTCTGCGGCTTCCGCGGTATCCAGCCCGCTTACCGGGCAATGAAATCGGCAGCACGGTGATTCAGACATTCGTGCGCGTGCGCGATCAG
>JAFMSA010000518.1 GCA_017353855.1 Alphaproteobacteria bacterium | reverse complement strand
TCTGAGACGAGCCCACGGCGCCGAGGCGGGGCTGCTCGCTGCGCGTGCCAGTTACATCGCCGGGTTCGGCGGCACGGCAACGCTAGCCGCCGGGCTCCAATTCGGCATCCCCGTCTACGGCCCGATGGCGCATTCCTTTATCCAACTATCCAAGTACATGACGACGAAATCCTCGCCTTCGAGCATTTCGCCCATTCGCACCCACAGGGCCTCGTCCTGCTGATCGATACCTACGACACCGAGCGCGCCGCAATGCGGGTGGTGAGGCTGGCGTCACGCCTGGCAACGCAGGGCATTACGATAACCGGCATACGCATTGATAGCGGTGATCTCGGCGAGCATGCCCGACAGGTGCGGCGGATTCTCGATGATGGCGGCCTCCCGACCGTCAAGATCGTCGCCAGCGGTGGCGTCGACGAGGCTGCGCTCTTGGCCCTGTCGCGCGCCGGGGCGCCAATCGACGTTTATGGTATCGGGACCAGTCTGACCACGGCGTCCGACGCCCCGGCGCTCGACTGCGCGTACAAGCTGCAAGAATATGCCGGAGCTGCGCGGCGCAAATGCTCGGAAGGCAAGGCAACCTGGCCGGGCCGCAAGCAGGTGTGGCGCTGCTACGACAATAACGGCAGGCTGGCGGGCGACGTCGTTTCGCTCGCCAATGACCACCAGCGCGGAGAAGCGCTGCTCCGCCCGATGCTGCGGGCCGGGCGCCGTCTTCCCGGTCTCCCGGACCTCAGTGCGGCGCGCGACCACGCAAAACTTGAATTGGCGCGGCTTCCCGAGCCGCTCGCACGGCTCGAGCCCTTTTACTATCCGGTAGAGATCAGCGCGCCGTTGCGCGAGCTGGCGGCCGAACTCGACCGGCGTATGGGTGGCCGACCGAACGGCCGGTGATCGGCGAATGAGCGTGTCGCCCGCTAACACATCCTGCTGCTTGGCAGCAGGCACCGCCGGGGGTTCATGCCACCCGCAAGGCGGCATTTTTCCAATCGCTGCGGGCCTACGAGGATAAAACGACGCGCGTCGAAACAGTCGAGACGCACTTCTCCTTGTGTTTTCTGACTGGCCTGCACGTCTACAAACTGAAGAAACTCTGCGCGGCGATGGCTTTGACTTCTCGACTGGCGAGGCCCGGCAACCGCAATGCCGAATCAGAGGCGTACCTTGACCGCCGGCTCGCCGTTGACGTCTATCTCGGGGCCGTGCCATTGACCCTGACTGACGGCCGTGGCCTGGCGATCGGGGGCGACGGTGTTGCTGTCGACTGGCTGGTCAACATGGTCCGCCCCCCGCCGAGCGGATGCTGGACCGCCGTCTGTCCGCAGTGAGTGGCATCACGTCGATATCCACGCGCTCCCGGGTAGCCCAGCCAAGTTTTCGCCACCGCCCGACGCGTGCCTATGCAGCCGATTGCTTATCTCGACCGGCCCCGCACAGAATGTGGCGCCAGTCGTCAGGCTTTTCGCTGCAGCGCGAGACCCCGACTGCAACATGCTGTCGATTACGTTACCCGGCTCATCGAGACCTTTATCGAGCGCCACAATGACCTGCTATTGCAACGCCTCGAGGATCGGCGGATCGTGGAGGGGCACGGCGACTTCCGCCTCCGGGTACATCTGTCTGGGCGCCTCGCCGCGTATCATCGATTGCCTCGAATTCCGACGCGATCTGCGTCTTCACGACCCGGTGAACGAACTCGCGTTTCTGGCGATGGAATGCGAGCGGCTCGGCGACCGCAGCATCGGACATATGTTGTTCCACTATTATAGCCAGCGACCGGGAGTTGCCCGGCACCGGCGCTGATCACCTTTTACAAGCCGGTCAGTGCCTTGATCCGCCCCGCATCGCCATACTGCACTTTCAAAGAGAGACCGGTGAGATCTTCAAGAGAGACCGGTGAGAGATCCGTAGAAATGGCCGAGGCGAGCCAGCGGATACCTTGCAATCGCCCGTCACGAATGCCGGCGTCTCGATCGTTGATCGGCGTCTGCACAAAAGCCGACACCCCCGAGGCTATTCCGGAAGCCCAGGTTTAACAGCCGATAGGGCTATGAACGCCGCGCCAACGGTTGTCAGTCGACCCAGCGCCCCATCCCAACGGGCGCAAAGGCAGGCGGCAAAGCGCCACCGCGGATAATAGACCGCACCAAACTGTTTCGACCGAAAGACCTGCGTTCTCAGCCAGGCTCCTAAGCTCGCGCTGCGTGCGGAACTTGGCACGACGCCACAGCACTGAACCGGTCCATGCCCTGATGCGGCGCACCGCCGCACAGGTACTCGCGTGTCGGGCTGCAGCCGCCGCGTTTCCGGTCCAGGCGCCCGGCCGAAATTGAGCGACCCGCCGCGCACACCGACAACGTAGTCGTCGACCACCCCATTTGCGGAGCGAGCAATGAGCGACGTCCGGACTGAACATACTACTCCGGGACTGGGCTCAGGGCTCTATACCCAATGGCGCTCTGCCGAGATCGGCATCATCACCGAGCACATTGAGCAGGCTCTGATCCTCGAGCTGGCCGGCAATGTGGACGGCTTGTTTACACTCGATATCGGCTGCGGTGATAGAGAGCTCGCACTGCGGTTCTGGGAGCGCGGAGCACGGAGCACCGGCATCGATGCTTCACCGGAGATGATCGAAGCCGCCCGCGCACGAGCGAATCATCGGCAGGCTCCCGTCGCATTCGAGGTCGCCGCTGCCGAGCAGCTGCCGTTTGAATCGGAGCACTTCGACGTCATCGTTGCCGTCACGACTCTTTGTTTTATCCGAAATGCCGCGTCCGTGTTTCGGGAGGTGGCGCGCGTGCTGCGGCCCGGCGGCCGGGTCATTATCGGGGAACTCGGCCGACTTGTTCAAGATGCTCGAGCTCGCTAAAGAGTGTCTCGCCGCGCGGCACGGATTTGTGCGACAGGCTGTTTTCCCTTGACCACCGCGAGACCGCTATGTTGCTTACACGCTGGCGCGCTCAGCTCGAGATCCAGATAATGGCTGCGGTGTTTCTGCCCGCCCGTGAGAACTTTGCCGGCGCCTAGCCTCCTTCAAACGACGACCTTGACGAGCTCAGTGTGACCAAATCCTTTGCGGTAGTCGAGAACCGAGATGATCTCCGGTGTAACTCTAAACAGCTCAATACTCTCCAGTTCAGCCGGTGCGTATCCCGCGATTTGAGGAAACTTCTCAAACATCAGATCCCCCACCCGCTCTATCTCGTCAGAATCCGTGACCGGCTCCGCCTTGCCACCGATCGACAGACCTCGGATCTCTTTCCAGCTCGTATAGGGCAGATTGACTGCAAGCGAGACCTTCGCGCAGCGTGCGATGTTATTGGCTTTTTGCGAGTTGGCCGCGCAGCCGAAATAGATCCTCAGGCCGTCATTGACATAGCTGACCGTCGTCGCTTGCGGATAGCCGTCTTCGCGGACAGTCGCTATCGTTAAATCGTCCGCTTCGTTCAGGATCGAGATGATTTCCTGTTCCAGTACGGGGTCCATACGCGCCTCCTCCGGAATCGCCCGGCTCATGCAATCTTCCAGGTTCCGTCAGGCTGCAGACAGCTGGTAAAGTGATAGTGTTCGGTATAGACAGGCGTGCCGCCAGAGCGCAGTGTGTATTCGATATCTTCGCATTGCTGGCTCTTATGGGAGAGCTTCTTCATCAGCCGAATGGATCCCGAATTTCCCGAAACAGGGTTGCTCCAGGAAGCTGTGGTTCCGAGAGATTTGCCGTGCACCTGATTTGTGACGGCGCTGTGGATCATGTCCAGGTCTTGCTGGCTCAAGACAATATGTGTCTCCCAGGTGGGGAGCAATTGCGCGTGCGCCGATGCGGCGATCAGCAGCCCGGCGACAATGGGAATTAACGCCCTGACTTGCAGCGACATTTCTTTCCTCCTCACAGG
>JAFMSA010000517.1 GCA_017353855.1 Alphaproteobacteria bacterium | reverse complement strand
TTCTGCTTCAGAATCAGTCTCCACGTAGCGGAACACCCAAGGCGGCAGCTCTGCTCTCGTGCGAGTGCCAATGCGACTGCGTTCTTCTCCCCGTGTTCCCGTCCCCACGCCGCAACGGCATTAAAGCAGTCGCGCGAGGCCGACGAAGGTGGGCAGGCAGGATTTTGGCGCGCTCCCGCGGCGGGCGCTTGCTCCCCGCCTGAAGGCGAGGGTCTGCACGAGAGAGGTCTCATGAAGCGCCGCGTCAGGTCACTACAGCTCCGGCTGACGCTCGAACTCACGGCACTCTTCCTGGCAGCCAGCTGCCTCGCGGTCGGCGGGCTGATCTACAGTGCCTCGCGGACAGCCGGGTCTCTGACCGATCGCGAACTCCAACTGCGCGCCGAAGATTTAGCCCGATATGTCTCGCTCGACGCGATCGGAACCCCCCGCCTCGAGCTTCCTGCGGATCTGAGGCACGCCTACGACACTGCCGGGCAGCGATCGATGTTTGCGATCAGAGGCAAGGATGGGCGCCTCGTGGAAGCCTCGACAACTGAACTCGGCGCGGTCGCAGGACGATGGCCTCCGGCGGATTCCGAACCCAGCTTTTTCCGGCTGACCGGCTTCGGGCCCTCGAGCCAAGATTATTCCGGGGTCAACATCCTGCTCGACAGCGCCGCCGGACCGCTCTCTGTGATGGTCGCCGAGGTATCGGGGAGCACCCGATTGGTCCATGCCATACTCCGGGAGTTCGTCTTCGACGTCGCCTGGTATGTTCCGCTGTTCGTTGCACTCGTTTTACTACTGGCCATCTACAGCGTCCGGCGCAGTGTTCGCCCATTGCGCGCGGCATCCGCCCAGGCGAGCAACATCGGGCCGGAGTCGATCTCGATCCGCTTGCCCGAGCCCGACGTTCCGACCGAGGCTTTGCCGCTGGTGCTCGCGGTCAATCGCGCACTCGATCGCCTCGAGCAGGGTTTCGCCATTCAGCGCCAGTTCACAGCTAATGCCGCGCATGAATTGCGCACGCCTCTGACGATCATCACAGCGCGCCTCGAAAGCCTCGAAGATAACGGTCAATTGTCGGCACTGCGACAAGAGGTTGGACGGATGAACCGGCTCGTCGAGCAGCTTCTCTGCGTCGCTCGGCTCGATTCGGTTGCGCTCGATGTCTCCACGCCTGTCGACCTGCGGCAGATTTCGGAGGATGTTGTAGGCTTGATGGCCCATCTCGCATTGGCCAGCGGCCGCTCGATCGCGCTGACCGGCGCCGAGCGTCCGGTGCGAATTACCGGCAATGCTCATGCCATCGCGAATGCGCTGCGCAACCTTATCGAAAACGCGCTGGCGCATACCTGGCCCGGGACCGAAGTGATCGTCGAGGTCGGTGACGACGGTCGATTGAGCGTTCTGGACAGCGGGCCGGGCATACCCTTGGACGACCGGCCCCGCATCTTTGATCGTTTCTGGCGCGGCAGGGGTGTCCGGAGCGAAGGCGCCGGCCTTGGGCTTGCGATCGTCATGGAAATCGTGCGCGCACACGACGCCACGATCGCCGTAAGCGACCACACCCCGCGCGGGGCCCGGTTCGATCTCAGGTTTCGCCCTACCTGAGCTCGTGGAGAGCGTCTTGGGACCCGTGCTCCGGTCCATTCAGTCGGTTCGCATCTGCGGCCGCTGCAGAACGTCGCCCGCTCTATGCACCAGAATCTCGCTTCAGGAGTTAAACGCTCGGGCCAGCCGGAGAGAGGGCTTGCAGCCGCATCGCTGCTTTCTTCTTTAGGATTCAAGCAGCAGCGCTGCCGGAGAACACCGTTAGCTTCTTAGGGTACCGGTATGGCTAGCGAAGTATTTAAGATAATTTAAGATCTCGTCTGGACAGTGAAACCGACACAACGCAACGTCGTCAGATAGCGGCGAACTACCACTTTTCTCGCTGGTTTCGATTGCGTCAAGTGACCTTACGACCGGCGATCGAGGAGTATATTGATGGCTCAAACCTGCTGTCGCGCTTGGCACAACCGTCGACAGAGCCCGAAGCGGGCCGGGCTTTTTCGCGGGTACCCGCAGCGATGCCGTCCATAGCCGAGAATTTCCGGTTCATTGCCGGACCTATCGGAATTCGGCCCGTCCCCTCAGTCGCCCTGACGGGTCAGCTCGATATAGCCGAACTCGTCGATGCGGGCGCGGAAGAGGCGGCTGACGACGGTCGAGGTTTCATCCTCGACAATGACTGCGGGGCCGGGGATCACGGCGCCAGCATGAAGGTCGCGGCGCTCGTAGATCGCCACCTCCACAAGTTCACCTGCCTCGGCGTCGAAAACCGGACGCCGGCGTGCCGGCTGCGGTGTATGGGGGGTAGGAGCGCACGGAGCCGCGGCGACTTCGGCCGAGACCGGGGCGGAAAGCAGCAGCACCCAGCTCAGGACTTCCACCTCGACCCCGGGGATGACACGGCTGTAGAGCCGGCGGTAGGCTTCCTCGAAGGCGGCGTTCAGAAGGGCAGCATCGTCCTTGCGATAGGATCTGGCCGGCAGTGGCACTGCGATCTCGTGACCTTGGCCACGATAGCGCATGAACGCGGAGCGCGTCTCACTCAGCGGCGCGTCGGCTGCGGCGCGGCGCACGATCGGCTCGGCCTCGGCGCGCATTGCCGCGTATAACGCATTGGCCGCGGCAGCGTCGAATTCGTCCAGTCGCTGCAAGGCCGAGCGCACGATCTCATACGCGATCGGCGCGCGCAGAAACCCGACCGCCGAGCCGACGCCAGCATAGGACGGCACGAGCACGCGGTCGAGCCCCAGCTTTTCGGCCATTCGCGCGGCGTGCAGCGGCGCCGCACCACCGAAAGCCACCAGTGTGCGGCCGCGCGCGTCCTTGCCGCTTTCGATCGCGTGAACGCGCGCCGCGTTTGCCATGTTCTCGTCGACGATTTCGCTGACCCCGAATGCCGCGAGCTCAATCGCCAGCGCCAGCGGTTCGGCCACTTCGCGCTGCATCGCCGCCTCGGCAGCGCGGCGATCGAGTGCCATGCGCCCGCCGGAAAAACCGGCGGGATCGATGCGGCCGAGCAGCAGGTCCGCGTCGGTGACAGTAGGCTCGGCGCCGCCGCGTGCATAACAGGCGGGCCCGGGGTCGGCGCCGGCGCTGTCCGGCCCGACTGTGATGCGCTGCAACCGGTCAACCCGCGCGAGCGAGCCGCCGCCCGCACCGATCTCGACCATCTCGATGACGGGAATGCGCAACGGCAACCCGCTCCCCTTCTTGAAGCGATAAATGCGGGCAACTTCAAAAGAGCGGTTGGTCTGCGGCTTCAGTTCGTCGATCAGGCAGATCTTCGCGGTCGTCCCGCCCATGTCGTAGGACAAAACCTTCCCGAGCCCGCATTGCCGTGCGATCTCGGCGGCAAAGATCGCGCCACCCGCCGGGCCCGATTCGACGAGCCGCACCGGAAAGCGGATCGCCGTCTCGACCGAGGTCAGCCCGCCGCCGGACAGCATCAAAAACAGCGGGCACACAAATCCCTCCCGCCTCAGCAACGATTCGAGATTGCCGAGATAGCGGCTGATCAGCGGCTGGACATAGGCATTGGCGCAGGCTGTCGAGAAACGCTCATATTCGCGCATCTCAGGCGACACCTCGCTCGACAATGTGACCGCCATGCCGGGCAGACGGGCGGCAAGGATCTCGCCGGCGCGGCGCTCATGTGCTGGGTTCGCGAAGCTGTGCAGGAAGCCGATCGCAACGCTCGCAACCCCCTCCGCCGCCAGACGGATCGACAGCGACACGAGCGCATCCGTGTCGAGCGGCACGAGCACGCGGCCGCGCGCATCAATGCGCTCGCGCACCGGGAAACGCAGCCGGCGCGGCACGAGCGGCGGTGGCAGGTCGATATTGACGTCGTATTGTTCGAACCGG
>JAFMSA010000516.1 GCA_017353855.1 Alphaproteobacteria bacterium | reverse complement strand
GCCGCGGACTCGACACCAAACTTCTCTGTCTCGACCTCGATTGGCTGCAGACGACTGCGAGCTCTTCGGTTGTCGAGTGCGCGTATCGCGGATCGGCGGCAGCCGTGCGGCCGCGCGCGACCGGCGCCAAGCGGGTGTGATGCTTGAATGGCGACGTCAAAACGCTCGTGATCAGTCGCCGTACCTAGGTTCACCGCCGCGCATCGGGTCAGGCCCGTAGGTACTTATTGAACCAATCCAGTGTGCGTTGCCAAGCTTCCTTCGCTGCAGCCTCGTCATAACGGGGCGTCGTATCGTTGTGGAAGCCGTGATTGGCGCCCTTGTAGACATGCCCCTCATGTGGCACCTTCGCCTCGGTCAACGCGGCCTCGAAGGCCGGCCATCCGTCGGTGATGCGTGTGTCCTGCTCGCCGTATTGCGCATTGATTGGGGCCCTGATCTTGGCTGCGTCGGTGGCGCTAGGTTGCGCCCCATAGAACGGTACTCCGGCAGCCAGATCGGTGCCCATCCGCACTGCCAGCTGATTGACGACACCGCCGCCAAAGCAGAATCCGACCGCCCCGAGCTTGCCGGTCGTGTCCGGGCGTGACTGCAGCCATCTGGCGGCGGCAAGGAAATCCTCCGTCATTTTGCCGCGGTCAAGCTGCTGGAACAGGGACAGGCCCTTCTCGTCGTCGCCGGGATAGCCGCCTAAGGAGGTTAGCGAATCCGGCGCGAAGGCGATGAGATCGGCGACCGCCAGCC
This sequence comes from Alphaproteobacteria bacterium, assembly GCA_017353855.1. GTDB lineage: Bacteria > Pseudomonadota > Alphaproteobacteria > ATCC43930 > CGMCC-115725 > AP-15. The sequence continues at coordinate 3,158 of JAFMSA010000516.1, read as the reverse complement.
GCCGCGCCACATCTTCTATGTACGGGTTGAGACCTCGATTTTCGTGGATGACGAGGACCGCGGGTAGTTTCGCCTCATCTGCCGGTCGCACCAGGTAGCCCTTGATGCTGCCATTGCCATGGGGTGACGGCACGGTCTGGGTCTCTGCCCTGATCCGCTTATCATCGGGCGGAACTTGGATCGACCAGGCGTAATTCGGCTTCAGCATTTGCAACAGCGCCGCCGCGGTCACCCCGCCGACGGCGAATTTTTGCGCGCCATTGAGGAATTGGCGCCGGCTGATCCCGCCGTGCACGTATCCATCGAACAGGTTCAAAAGCTCCTGCGGAAAATCTGAGGCCTTCTTCCGTTCCATGCGCGCGCCTTCCCTGTCTACCTAAGACCCTGTCGCCATAGCCTTATACAAATCGGATTTCCGTATGTCGCGGCCGAGATCGTCACAAAACGGCGATCGTCGATCTGCCAGCCGCTGCGGTGTCCGAACGTGTCTGCTTCGATCGAGGGTTTGGAAATGACCGCTTACGGCACATCCTCGTCGTTGCTGTGCGTTCCGGCTAAGGTCCGTTCACCCCGCCGACAGCGGACGCTCAGCCTGGATGGCAGGAACCGCTCTTCGTGCCCCAAAGCGGTCAGGGAGAACTTGGACGGAGCAGTCATATCGAATGGGGGGGGAACGCGACCGTTCCGGAGGCGGAGAAAAACGTCGGTGTCGGTGCCTGAAGATCGCCAATATCAATCTGGCGCTGCATTTTGTACGCGCCCGGCGACCGACCTGACCTTGCGCGGTGCGGCCAACCAAATCGCGATGGCCGAGATCAAGCTGAGCCCGATCGATGATGAGAACGCCGGGAGATAACTGCCGAAGTGGTCATGCAGAACCCCGGTCACCCAGGGACCGATGGCGCCGCCAAGAATTGCAGCGACCATAGCCGTACCGAAGATACTGCCAAAATTGCGTCCCTCGAAAATCTCGGCAGGGATGGCGCCCATTACCGAGGTCAGGCCATAGCCGAGCAAGCCTTGGACAAGCACCATCGGATATAGGAGCCGCGTCTGTGGGGTGTTGCCAAGCGCTATCAGGATTACACAGCAAAGGACGAAACCAGTGTTCCCGATCGTCCATACCCATTCGCGCCCGATCCGGTCGGACAGATGGCCAAGCGCGATCTGGCCGGGTACCGCTGCGAGGCTGACCGCACCCAGCGCCCACGCCGCGGTAGCCGGCGAGAAGCCGATTTCGATCAGATATTCCGTCTGGTGCACCTGCACCGCATACCAAACGTAAAGCCCGCAGAAATAGCCAAGGGCAATCCACCAGAAACGTGCGGTACCGAGCGCGCGCGACAACGTCCAATCGATCGCAGTCCAACGGCGATCAACAATATTTCCGGCGAGATCCGATTTACCGGTCGCCGCGCCATTCCCATCGGGCGTCAGGCAGATGTCCTCGGGGCGGTGCCGTAGCAACAGGTTCGGGGGCACCAAGAGGATAAGGACCACAAACCCAAGCACCCAGCTACCCGCACGCCAGCCGTCCCTCACGATCACCGACTGCAGCAACGGCAGGAGGGTTATCGAACCGAGTCCGACACCGGAGAACGCGATGCTGAGAGCGAGCCCACGCTGCCGGATGAACCAGTTGGTGAGATAAAGCGACTGCCCGATGTACGTGAAACAATTGACGCCGCCGCCGACCAGCGCGCCGAGAGATATATAGAGTTCCCACGGCGACTGAGCCAGCGGTGCCAGCAGCAGCCCCGCCGACATCGTGAGGATGCCGAGTTCTACCACGAGGCGCGGTCCGCGCCGGTCCATCAATCGGCCGACAAATGGCGTAACCACGGCCGAGACCAGAAAGCCGAATGAAAAGATGCCGGCGGTGACGCCGCTGTCCCAGCCGAAATCGCGAAGGATAGGCGGGAAGAGCAGCGAGAAGGCAGTGCGCGCGTTGACACCAACCGCCATCGTCAGGAACCCGACCGCGACCAGGACCCAGCCGTAGAAGATCGGCCGACCGCGTATGCGAGGCATCATGCAATCCGATTGTGCGGGGGCTCGGCTCGGGCGACACGCGATATGTTCTCAGCAATCATCCTGGCGCGTGCCTTGAGCATGCCGTCCGTCCAACCCGAGATATGCGGGATCATCAACATCATGCTTGGGCAATTCGTGGAAGGGCTCGGCCGAAGGAAGGCTGGGGGCCTCGGCCTCCGGGGTAACGATACCAGACGTCGAGGGCTGCCCCGGCGATGATCCGCCTTGCCAGAGCCTCATAGAGCGGGGCTTCATTGACAATCTCGGCGCGGACCACGTTGATCAAATCGGCGGCCGGCTTCATCAGGGAGAATTCTCTGCTGCCGATTGTCCGCCGCGTTTCGCTGGTGGCCGGCATAGCAATCACCAGGTGGTCGGCACGCCGCAGCACCTCGTCCTTCATCTCGGGGCCGCCGAAGAGCCCAGGCCCGTTCTCGGGCGGAGGCGAGCGGTGGCGCCGGATGGCGCAGACCGTCATGTCGAACGCGCGAGCGCGTCGAGCAACTTCTCGACCTATTCGGCCGTAGCCGAAAATGCCCAGCGTTTTTCCCGCCAGTTCGGGCCACACCGCTGGAATCGGGTCGCCGAGCGCCCACTGGCTATGCCACTCGCCACGCCGCAAGGCGCCGTCGAGCCTGAGAACTCCCGGGTCATGCGGCAGCGCTGCGCGGTCGATGCGATGCAGCCCGGCCCCCGGAACCTGTAAGAGCTTGAGGCTGGCCGCGTGTCGGCCCATCTCAGCGGTGAGCGCCATAGACATCAGAACGTCGACATCTCGCAGCAGCGGAATGATTTCGGTTTCGCCGGCGATGACGGTCTCGCACGGGACATCAAGATGCCGGCGCAACGGCCGTTCGAGGCGGGCGGCGAAGGTGCCGGCGAAGCGATGCGCAGCATGGCGGGGCTCCCGGTTGGTCTCCCGGGAGGTTCACTCACAGGTCCGTGTCTTCTCAATTCCCTCGCAGGGAATTGGCGGCGCTTCCGGCGCTCAGATATACGTGATCGCATGAATACGCCACGCGACGCGGTGCGCCCTTCCGCCTCCTCCGCCGACCACGCGCTCGGCCGCCTCCTTAAGGAATGGCGCAGCCGGCGAGGCGTTTCGCAATTCGAGCTGGCGCTCG
>JAFMSA010000080.1 GCA_017353855.1 Alphaproteobacteria bacterium | reverse complement strand
CGGTGCCATCGATTGCGATCGGCAGGCCACATCAGCGGTCATCCGGGCTCCGCCAGACGGGCGGCTCCGGCGGAGGCCCTTGGCCAGCTTTCGGAAATGTTCTTCAATCTCGTCGGCCGATAGGGGCGGGCGCGGGTCATGTCATCGATCGCCGCCCGACAGGGAGCGGCCGAGCAATTCCATGCGCCGATCGTCATGCGGCCCGCTTCTCGATCTGCGCGCCGACGAATGGCAGCGAAGGTCCGCGGCAGGGACTGGCTCGTGCCCGCGCCCGGCCCAGCGTTTCCGTCGCTTATTGTGGACCGCCACGCATAGAGGCCGGCTGCCCCGGTAGTTTAAACTTCTTGCCGGTGTCGGCGACCGTGTCGCCCTGGACCGACAGGACCGACAGGTCGGAATCGAGAAAATTGCCAATGTAGACATGACTACCATCGGCGCTGAACACGGCACCTTCGGGCAGTTGGCCGACGGTGATCTCGCCGATTTTTGTCACCTTCGTGCCGTCGATTTTCAGCACGCTGACGGTCCCGCCCTTGTGATAGAACCAGCTTGAGGTTGGCTGGTTCGAGCCGCGGGCCTCGATCGATACCGCGATCGATCCCTTCGGGCTGATCGCAAGGCCCTCCGGCGAATCGCCGACCGGGACGTGATTGATTACCCGCACCGGCTCGGCGGTGAGGTCGATGACGCCGATCGATTTGGCATTTCCGTCGGAGGTGCCGTGATTGCCGTTATCGGCGGTCAGGGCGATCTTGCCATCTGGGCTCACGGCCACGTTGTAAGGGAAGATCCCGGTCGGCAGATCGCGCTTGTCATAGGTCACCTTGTCGCCGTCGATCGTCAACAGCGCCACCGCGTTGCCGCCCGCCTTAGCGGCGAGCGCCCGCTTGCCGTCGGGCGTGATAGCGACGGCGGAAACCGCATCGGCGGCGGTGCCGACGCTTACAGAGCCGACCGGCTTAACGGTCTTGCCGTTGATCGACAGCACCGAGACCGTACCGTCGGCGCGATTGGCGACGAGCGCGAGCTTGCCATTGGGCGCGATAGCCATGCCGGAGGGCTGCTTGCCGATGTGCAACGTGTCGATCACCGCCGGTGGACGTGCGGTCAGATCGATCACGAACAGTCGGTCATCGGGGACTGGCTTGAACGTGTTGCCCTCTCGCTGTGCGTTGATCGAATTGGCAACTAAGGCAATGTCCCGGGACGGCGCGATCGCCAGATTCGTCGGCGGACCGATCACCGTGTTGTCGAGCGGTATCGTGGCGATGATCTTCAGTGCCGCCGGGTTCGACATATCAATGATCGACAGCGTGTCTCTTCCGGGTCCGCCCATGGTCGGCTTGCGTTGCGCATCGAGGCCCGGTTTTTGGTCGTTGCCGATGATCATCATCTGGGCGTGGGCGGCCGCCGGTCCCAGAGTGACCAATATCATTGCCGCCACGAGCGCCCCGCCTCTTAGCTTTGGTATGAGCATCGCTTCCTCCCTGCTCTGTCGGTCCCTTTACCCAGCTTCTCATGGAATGGCACTCTATCACTGCAGCGGTCAAGCGGCTGACTTCGTTTGAACGACCCAAGCCGACCGGGAGCCGCCGTCAACGACACCCGGTTCGGGCGACAATATTTGCCCCCAATGCGGTCTTTGCCCCAGTGCCTGTCTGTCACCGGTCGGTTGGGAGCACGTCAATCTGACCCGGCGACTACGGCGCAATATCCCCGCCATTTGAGTGTCGATACGTTGGATAGCCTCAATGATGCGGTGCGCGGCGGGGTGAGCTATGACGCGGCCATCAGCGTGGCTAGGGTCCCGGTGCGCTTCGATCCGCGGCCGCCAAACCCTGTGGAGACTGTCTGCCGTAGATGATGTACCCACCGTGCAATACGGTAGCGAGAGCTGCGGAGAGTTCCGGGATGGCCCTCAGAGCCCCCGGCTTTAGCCGTGAGGAGGGTCAGGATGAGGCGGTGGCGCATTAGCAGCAGGGCTTTCGCCTCCTCTCAACGGATGTTCCGTATCCACCATCGAAGGGGGGAACATCCGTAAAGGCGAAGGACAAGCTCACCTGCGGGTTCGGCCCGCGCTAACGCTGCCGCCTGACCTGCCCATATCTGCATGCGACGAACATCGCGACGTGCCGGCCGCATCGCGCATCGCTGCCGTTAACCCTCTCTGCACCGGATAGGGTGCCGGCGACGGTGCGCCGGGCGCAGCGGCAGCGCGCACATAGTCGGTTGCAATCGCGCGGCCCAGGCGCCCGGAAAACGCCCGCGTCGGCGTCGCCGCTTCCGGCTCCAGTTCATCGAGAGCATTGGCCCAGGCCGGGTTGGTCCCGGCTTCGGGGCAGCGGAGAAACACGGTGCCGATCTGCACCGCGCTGGCGCCCAACGTCAAGGCTGCGGCAATTTCCCGCGCATCGCCAATCCCGCCGGTCGCGATAATCGGAACCGACAACTTGTCAGCAAGCCGCGGCAAGAGGGCGAACAGCCCCACGGATTGACGCTCGGCATCCGCGGCATCAAACGCGCCGCGGTGGCCGCAGCCTCGGAACCTTGCGCAACGACGGCATCGGCCTCGGCCGCAACAGCCTTGCGGGCTTCGGCGAGCGTCGTCGCACATGCGAACCAGGCGATGCCGCGGGCCTTGATCTCAGCGGTAAATTTCTCCGGCAGGAGGCCCATGATGGAGGAAACCACGTGCGGCCCGGCCGCAAGCAGTGTTTGGCACTGCGCCGCAAGGTCGAGCGTCGCGGCATCACCGGCTTCCGCCGGCACGACCGGGCCCCATTGTCACAGGAATGCCCGCACCGCGCGCTCATGCTCGGGATCTCGGGTCGGGGATCCACAGGTTGATTTGGAATCCGCCATTGCTCTGGTCCCGGAACTTTCGGACCCGATCGGCAATCCCGTCGGGGGTTGTCGTCAGCGCTCCGGAACCACCCATGCCACCTGCATTAGCCACAGCGCTTGCGAGGCTGACTGGGCAGGCACCGGCCATCGGCGCCTGTAGTATCGGTACTCGCAGGCCGAACCTGCGGCAGAACCCGGCGGCGCGCTCTCGCGCAGCAGGGTATGGCGAGCTGACGCCGGTCCGAGACCCGGCTGGTGCCACCATCGCGACTTTCCTCGCAATTCGGATCGTGAAGATAGCTGATCGATCTGATCGATACCAATTATCGGACCTGCATCTGCCGGGAGGAAAGTCGGGGCAGGGCGATTGCGCCCGGGAATTGCCTTGGATCTGCGGCCTGATGGGCGCCGGCGGCTGAGCCCAGCAGCTCCTCAAACGCGTGGTGGCATCGCGCACGATTGCGGCGAAGCCGATCATTTGCCCTGTGGCATAGTGGGTTAACGGTACGATGGTGAACTAGACAGAGATCCTCACGCCGTCCTTCCGCACGGCAGGGACGATCAGGATCCTGGCCGTCTCCGTAACGCGACTGCCCTGCGCATCGGGACGCGAGACCCTTACGACCTTTACCAATCCCGTTCAGCCAAGTTTTCAGGGATGATGAGGTCAAGATTGCGGGCGCCCCGGTTGCACACCCGGATAACAGCCTCGGCGGCCGCACGGACGATCGCATCCGCCATGAAACGAGACGTTCAGCCGATATCCGCAGGGTAAAGCTGCATGATTCCTTCCGGCTGCAACTGATTGGGTTAAAACACGCGGGAAAACACGATTGATGGGAACCCTTTGGCTGTTGGCGCATCTAATAGCTTGGTCAGGAGGTGTAGATGGACGGGGTCGCTTTCCAGCAAGCGCAGGGCTTCGCCGATGCCGAGCTGCTCGCAGGGATGCGGGCGGGAAAGTCGGCGGCCTTTGCCGCTTGTATGCGAGCGAACAATCAGCGGTTGTATAGGCTCGCTCGTGGCTTTCTCAGAGATGATCTGGAGGCCGAAGAGGCGGTTCACGTCAGCTACGTGCGAGCTTTCACGCACCTTGATGGTTTTAAGGGCAGCTCGAGCCTCGCTACCTGGCTTGCGCGGATCGTCTCCAACGAAGCGCTCGCGCGGCTGCGGCAGCGACGCTCCACCGTCGATATTGACGAAATGGCGGAAACACTCGCGGCAGATGCCGGACCCTTCACCACGGCAGAACCGAGCCCGGAGCAGGTAATCGCTCGACGGGAGCTCCAGGGCGCCATTGAGAGGGCGGTAAACGAGCTGCCGCCGTCTTTCCGCAGCGTCTTCGTGCTGCGCGCTATTGAGCAGATGAGCGTTGAAGAGACCGCGTCATGTCTCGGTATTCGCGGTGAGACGGTCAAGACGCGGTTCCATCGGGCCAATAAATTGCTGCGTCAGGCACTGACAACACAGTTCAGAGGAATCTTTGACGACATGTATCTGTTCCGCGGCGCGCGCTGCGATCGTCTCGTCGCCGCAGTACTTCAAGACATCGGCGTGTCCGTCGACGCCAACTCCACGGTGCTGAATTACGATCGGCCGGCACTGTGTCGCACACCACCATAGGGTCCGCCGATCGCCCCAAACACATCACGGAGATCGCCATGCGAAGAACCGTTGCGGGCTTCGGAGCCTTGATGCTTGCCGCGCTACCGCTCGCCGCGAGCGCGCAAAACATCGAGAAAGCGCCTCCAGGCGGCAATTACAAGAAGGTAAGCCAGTTAGTAAAACTGCCGGATTTCCTGCCGGGTCTTGGGACCCTCTATGTTAATCCAAGCACATTGCCTGCGGGGCCTTTTCTCGCCTATGACCATGCCGGGAAGCTCGTCAGCACGATTTATATGATTCCGGTGAAGGATTTCGACTCACAAAAGGGCTTTCCAAGTCTCCTGGCACCGGGCGGCAAGGTCGATCACATCAGCATCGCATATAATGCCGGCCACCCCGGTGTGCCTGAACCGCACTACCATATTATCCTTTGGCATGTTCCGAAGTCCCAGGAGCAGCTCGTCGCGAAGTGAGCCGCTGCGTCACTAACCGCAGACTGATTGACCAGCCTCCCCTGCCATGAGCAAGCAATTACCACGCCGCATGCTGATCGGAAGCGGAGGTCTGGCGATCGGTATTCTTATGGCGCGCCGCCACATTAAGCCGGCAGTGGCGGAAGAGGAAACCCGCGAAGCGGACAAGATCAAGCAGTCGGATGCGCACTACCAAAGGTTTCCCAAGGGTCCGCAGCGCTGCCAGATTTGCCTGCAGTTTGTCCCGCCCGATAAGTGCAAGATCGTGCAAGATCCAATCGTTCCGCAGGGCTGGTGCCAGTTTTTTGCGGCGCGAGAAAATGCTCGTTGATCCACGCACCCGATCCTGGCGCTCCAGGATCGGGCACTGGCCGCAGTTCCGGTAGGATCGACGTAGCGGAGAGGCTCGTCGTGGACATCCTCGTATGGATTGAGGCTTGCAACGGTTACGGAATCAGCTCAATGCGGCAGTAATCGGCACGTACCGCGAAGCGAAGCCAATGTCCGCGTGGAGCTCTCCCCAAATCCTGGGCGAGCTGCGCCTCTTCAGCGTGGCCCCAGAGGGTCCGAGCCCGTCGGCATGCCCCACTGCCGATGCTCCCTCCGCTTTCGGTCCTCAACGCGTGTAATCGGGCATTCTGCCCGGTGCCGGGCTACCGCCGGAGTTGCGCGACGAGTGAGAGGCTACCCGCCCGCCTCATCTCGCAAACAACGTAGGTGAGCGGCTTTACCTCACCAGTGAGCCGTCTCAGCCTGGTTCGGCATGCGGCCGTGCGGTGTAAGCCGGTCGATAATTCCGGGAAGCGCACCCGACAGTTCGGACATCAGATCGGACGCGGGCACGCCGGTGAGCCGCGCCAGGTTCTCAACGGCCTGCGGGCCCAGCGCCTGGTGCATCTGTTCCGGCGTGATCGATTGGTTCTGTCCGGATCCGATCCACGAGTTGATGACGTCCCCGTGACCGTTTTGATGGAAGCTCTGCACGAGGGCGCTGAGGCCGCCAAGCAGACCCCCTTGCGCTTGACCCGGGGCCGGTTGATCCGAGCCGGCGGCAGGTGTCCCCGGCGTCGGCGAGGTGGCGGGTCCGCCGCCGAACAGGTTTCCCAAGCCGCCCCCGCCGATCGCGCGTGCTCCCAGAAGCGCGGCCGCCGCGATCATAACCGGTTTCGCGAGGTTTCCTTCGGGAACGGCCGTCCCCAATACGTCATCCAGCAATCCCATGACACCGCTCCTTCGCCTCAAGTGACCCTTCGGCCGAATATCGCGTGATAGATGACCAGCACGATGATCGCGCCAATCGTCGCGATGACCATGCTGTAAAGGTTAAAACCGGTAACCCCGCTCGCGCCGAAGAGACTGAAAATAATGCCCCCGACGATGGCCCCGATAATGCCCAGCACAACGTCCAGGAAAAAGCCCTCTCCCGTTTTGTTGACGATCTTGCTGGCGATAAAGCCCGCTATGAGGCCCAGAACGATCCACCCTATGATCGACATTGGACGCCCCTTTTGTGGCAAAACGATAGGTTAACGCCCGAGGACCACCAGGCGTTCAATGGAGCGATGCCAGGCGGGCAGGTGGGGGCTTTAGGCCAGTCCTGGAACCAGAAATCGCCTTTGTCACCGTTGCCGCGCTGCTACGGTTAGGCAAAGTGAGCGGAACTGAGTCAACTTTAGAGAGCGCAGACAAGCCGCTTCACGTAAAGCGGCGCTGCGATAGTGGCTGCTTAGCACTCAGGGAGAGCCGTCAGCCGTAACAACGGCTCGAGGCGGCCGGCCAGATCGCTCAACCGAACAGGAGACGGGCAAACAATCCGTGGCAATCGTTAGTTGCAGAGCAGGCTGATGCACCCGGCTCGGCTGCCCGGCCGGAAAACATCCGCGTGCTGCAAGGCAAGGTTCTGCGCGATTCCACTGGCCAGGAGACACCCGGACGACGGTTGGGCCTGCGCCGGTGACTTCCGTACCCGCGGAGACTGTCAGATCAAATCTCTTTGCAACGAAAACAGGGCGGCAACCATACGCAGCGCGCTTGCACCCTCGCGTGCCGGGAGTTGGGACGTTTCTACCAAATCCGAGTAATACAGCAGATCGTCAATTACTCGCTGCAAGGTTTCCTTTTGCGTTTTGCGTGTTTCTTGAGACCGCGGCTGCGCCATTTCAACCTAGCCAACCCAAACGCCAGCGATGGGCGCATGAAACCGGAGTGCTTTACGTGCCACGTCAAGTGGAGATGATGTGCCTAAGTCACACCATTGGGCGGGATTTGCTACATCCTGTGACTCTAAACTAACTATGAGTTTGCGCGCGCCGTTTGCAAAAACGTGTGTTTCCTCGATAATGCGAAAGTTTAACGTATCGTAATCTGGCATGCGCCTTCTTACCAGAGAGATTTAACTTCCTCAACAGCGACTTATGGTTAATTCAGGTGCGTGAATATTCAGCCTAGTTAACGATTTTCCAGAATCCCTCTGACTCGGCCTATTGGCGCGGCCCCCGTAGAGCAACAACCAGATGCTCGAGCCCTGCGACAGCAACCTTGCCGTTGCGCCTCGGCGATCTCTCTGGAGCCGGTTTGTTTTATTGACTGCGATTTGTAGGATCCGCCTCGAGCCGCGGGTGCGGCGGCCGTCACGACTCGCGGTCTGCCCCCCTGCCACCGGTTTCTGCGGCTCGACCGAGGCCACGCGGCGGGACGGCGGCACACTCGGCGACATTCAAATCGAAGGCGCGCCGTCGGATTGCGCAAAGGATCGTTCCTTTCGGATGACTGGCGATCCGGGATCGGACCGCACACGTTGTCTGCGCCGATGTCGATCCTCGCGCCAGACCACACTTCACGCAGCCTGATCACTTTGTCGCACTGCCTGTCGTGTAACATGTCGTGTCTTCAAGTTGTCGAGCCAGCGAACACAATTGGCATCGTTGTCTGCCCTTGCCCTGCATCAGGGCTCTCATCCCAAGGGGGCCAACGTCACTTTGCTATAACTGAGATTAAGCGACGGGCGGCGTCTCCGAAGCAACGCGGGACAATGCGCGGTGGGCCACGGCCGGCGCGTAGGTTCGGCGGGCGTCTGAGCTTCCTCGATTTAGCCAAAGGGCACAGTGCGCGGGCCGGAAGACTTTATCGGCCGGTCCGCGGGCGGAGCGATTCATTCTCGGCGAAGCTGGCAGGCAGCCTGCTTCGCGAACGGGCGTCCCTCGATTAAGCTTAGCGCCGGTGAAGACTTCAGCGATCGATCCCGCCTTCGAGCGCGCGCTGTCCGCAGAGATAGTCGCGAGCGAGCTGCTGCGGATGCGCGTGCTCGCAGCCGCGCTCGTTGTCTTGCTCGTCGCCAACCAGCTGCTGTTCCTCTTTGCCCGCGATCTTGTCGAGCAGCTCACTCACAAGCCCCTTCCCGCATGGCTGCCCGCTCGAATAATCGGACCATTCCTCGCTTACGAGATCGTGGCGTTGCGCGTATTGCGCTCCCGACTTGCACGCGGAAGCGCCTTCCCAATCGCAGCGAGGTTCGCGAACGCGCTCATCGAGACCAGTCTGCCGACAGTCATCCTATGGTGGATCAACAAGTTCGCAACTCCGGCGGTCGCGTTTGGCACGTGGCCGACGATGCTCTATTTCATCTTCATCGTCGCCTCGACGTTACGGCTCGGCTTCGTGCTGCCTGCATTCACCGGCACCGTCGCGGCGGCAGGCTATCTGGGGATCGCCACTTGGGTCCTCTCTTTTGAAGGAGTCGCCACCGACCCGAACCATATCCTCAAGGCCGCGCTGATGGTGGCCGCCGGAGTGGTAGCCGGGCTGGTGGCGCTCCGACTGCGGGAGAAGTTCCGGCGCGCCGTCGAGGAGGCGGTCTCACGCGAACGCGTTACCAACCTCTTTGGCCAGCACGTGTCTCCGGCGGTCGTCGACCGCCTGTTGGATAGTCCACCGGAGTTCACGGGCGACATCCGCGAGATCGGCGTAATGTTTCTCGACATCCGCAACTTCACCGGAAACGCGCGCGGCCGGCCGCCCGAGGCGGTGGTCGAGTTTCTCAATACCGCCTTTGCATTCATGATCGAAGCGATCGACCGCCACGGGGGCTTCATCAACAAATTCCTGGGCGACGGGTTCATGGCAATATTCGGCGCACCGCTCGAGGATCCCGCCGCCGCCCGCCATGCCGTTGAGGCGGCGCGGGAGATCCTGGCGGAGATCGACGAGCGCGGTCTGTCTCACGCTGCATGGCCACTCAGGGTTGGGATCGGTCTGCACGTGGGACCTGCCGTTACGGGCAACGTCGGCTCACCACGTCGCAAGGAGTTCACCGCTATCGGAGACACCGTCAATCTCGCCTCACGCCTTGAGCAGCTCACAAAGGAATATCCCGCTCGCCTGATCGTCTCCGACTCATTAATGGCCGCGCTCGGTGCGTCAGGCACCCGAGCGGCAAAACCGCTCGGCAGCGTGGCAGTGAAAGGCTACGCCGAGCCAATACGCATCTGGGGGCTCGATTGAAGCCGGTCCTATGCACAGGCGTCAAAATTCAGGACCAATTCACGGCAAACGGGGGGCGCCGCGGCATCCGGATTAGCCTTAGCCGACGGGTTCCTGCGCAGGTCGCGAATGCAGAAGCTTCAATCCCGAAACGCGATTCGCGGATACGGCTAAAGGGGCGACATGGCCTCTGTCCAGTGGGAAGGGATCCTGGTGCCGGCTGTGGCAGAGCGGGCTTGTCCGGAGGTCAGCCAGTGCGCCCAGATTAAAACTCGGCACCGGCTGGTATTGGGCCGCCGAAAGCCTTTCCGTTTAGGTTAGGGAGGGGACACCTTCCAGGCGCGACCGTCAAATACGGGCGCTTGCTCTATCCGCCTTTGTTGCTGGTGATTCAAAACCAAGCGGGGCGTGGGGGTGCTCCGCGTCTTCCGGCCGCCCAGCCCTCGCGAAAGGCCTGTTCCTGGGCCTGCCGCGACCGGTCAACGAGAAGCCCGCCAATCAGCCCGGCACCCGCCCCGGCGGCCGCACCGAGCCCGGCATTGCCGCCGATTGCCCCAAAAACAGCGCCGGCTCCGGCGCCCACTGCCGTGCCGGTGAGCGCGCGTTGCTGGGTCGGGGTCATATCGGCGCAAGCCATGAGCGGCATGGCAACTGCTCCGACCAACAGGAATTTCTTCATCGCGTTCCCCAGAGCGATTGATCAGCGTGATGGTGATGGCGGGCAGGGATAGCGTTCGCCCAGGAACCGGAACAGCCCGTCGACCGCCGGGGCCGCCATGCGATCCGGAGACGCGCGAGCCCAGCTGACGAACTCGCTCACCGCTTCGTTGCGAGTGGGCGGAGGGTTGGGCAGACAGAACAGCTTCTGTCCGCGGAATGGAGCCATGTTCTGCAATTCGACAAGGACTGCGGCCTGCGCAAATCCCTCGCAGAAATTGACGGCCGCCGTCCCAATGGGACTGTCGGGTGTGGCAGTGCAGAGTTCGACCAGGTCGGCTGTAGTAGCGGCGCCGAAATTCGCCTCGGTCGCGGCGTGCGATGCGCAAGGGGTAAGCAAAACCAGTCCCGCGGCGACGACCCATCCCCTGATTGTCATCACCTCCCCTTTCCTCAAGTGATTAACCAAAGATCACCCAAAACCTGAACAATGGCAAGCGCCGAGGCCGCGGCACCCCGGCGTTTCCTCTTAAAATGACCCGAACGCCGAACCCAGCGCTATCACAACGGCCAGCGCAATGACGGGGCCTACGATGGCGGCGATCACGATGTCGAAATAGCTCTCTCGGTGGGTTGAACCGCACACCGCCAGCAGCGTCACGACGGCGCCGTTTTGTGGCAGGCTGTCGAGCGTGCCGGCACTTATCACGGCTACCCTGTGCAGCAATGCAGGATCGATGCTGTGCGCGGCGGCGAGACGCATATAGGTTTGCCCCAGCGCATCAAGCGCGATCGTCAGACCGCCCGACGCGGAGCCAGTAAGGGCGGCCAACAGGTTAGTCGCGACGGCCAGCGAGACGAGCGGTCCACCCCCGATCGACAGAACCCAGTCGCGTACGATGGCGAAGGCTGGTAACGCGGCGATAACCGCGCCAAAGCCAACAAGGCTCGCGACAGTCAGAACCGGCAGTACCGAGGCGTTGGCACCGGCATCCACGGTCTGGCGCAGACCCGGCAGCCGTCGACGATTGACGACAATAACGGCTACGATCGCGGCAGCAAGAGCGCTGACCACCGCCCACACACCGCCGACCGCAGACAGCGAGGTCGCACCAAAGCGTTCCTCGGCCAGAAACGAAACATCCAGGCGCGGCAAGACAACCAGCGTCATCAGGATGTTGACACTCACCACGATGCAGATCGGTAACGCCGCCAGGCCGATCGGCGGGGTCTCGCGGCTCGGACG
>JAFMSA010000515.1 GCA_017353855.1 Alphaproteobacteria bacterium | reverse complement strand
ACCGCTGCGCTGGCGGCCGAGCGGTGTATCGCACACCCTGAGGGAACTCTCGGGAAGCAGGCGGCTCGGGGCTGAAGAGCATTGCTCGCCTCCGCAGCAAATTGTGATCGGCGTCAAATGATTTGCCTGCCCCTCAGCTCCTCGACCTGCGCCGGCGTGTAGCCGAGCCTCGCGAGGATTTCGTCGTTATGGGCGCCGAGTTCCGGGGCAACGCCGATGCGGGCAGGCGTCTGCGAGAAGCGCCACGGCGAGCCGTGGACCTTGAGCCGCTTGCCGTATTTCGGGTAGTCCACCTCACTCACGTAGCCGTTCGCCAGCACGTCGGGGTCGTTTGAAGCCTCGAGCAGTGTGTTGATCGGCGCGGCGACGATGTCCGCCGCGCGCAGCTTCTCCACCCATTCGTCGCGCGAGCCGGTCGCGAACAGCCCGTCCAGCATATGCAGCAAGGTTTCTCGCTGTCTCTCCGATGAGACGATCACGCCGAGATCGCCAAAACCGGCTTCCTCCAGCGCTTCGTAAAAGCCGAGCGCGGTCATCGCCTCGCGCCACTTGCGGGCGCCGTTCAGTTGGAACACAAGCGGTTTGCCGTCGCGGTCGTTGAAACTGGCGCTTAATCCCGGCCGCTGCGGCGTACCGGTGACGCGGGCCTGCCCGGTGACGGGATTGCGGTTGCGCCACATCGCCGTCGTCAAAGTCCAGCCCATCAGCCGTATCTGGCCGCCGAGCAGCGAGCAATCGACCTTCTGGCCGATGCCGGTAGCGCGCGCATAGGTAAGGGCGGCGAGCGCACCACCAAAAGCGAGGATAGCGCAGGTCTCGTCGGCGACCGAGACAATGCCCGTCTTCAGCGCCTGGCCCGGGGTCGAATAGGCTTCCGCGATGCCGCCCAGCGCCTGCGCCATCGAATCCGTGCCCGGAAGATCGGCATGCGGACCCCCGGGGCCGTAGCCCGAGATCGAGACGTAGACGAGCCGCGGGTTAACCTGCCTCAGCTCTTCGTAGCCGAAGCCGTTCTTCTCGGCAGCGCCAGGGCGGAAGTTCTGCCCGAAGATGTCCGCCTGCGCGACCAATTTGCGCAGGATGTCGCGGCCCTCCCCGGCCTTGAGGTTCAACGTGAGGCTCTTCACGCCGCGATTGTTGGTTTCGAAATAGGTGCTCGGCAATCCGGGCAGAACGGTCGAGGCGCGCGAGTTGTCTCCGGTCTGCGGCATCTCGATCTTGATCACCTCCGCGCCGAGATCGGCCATCAGCATGTACGGTACCGTGCCGGCCTGCGCCGTGGAGCAGGCCACTACCTTGACGCCGTGCAGCGGACCATGTGGCTCGGTCATGTCGAACGTCTCCTGTGTCGTTACGGGAACGGACTTGCGGTTCCTGTCGTGATCACACGCCAGCCGGCGACCAAACACAATCCTGTGCCGTCACTCAAACCCGGCCGGCGTGATCCTTGCAAAAATGTCCACTGCGGTCTTCGGACGTCTCGGGTGTGCAATCCGTGAAACCAAGAAGGGTCTGATGGGCGGGGTCGCTCGCGCCTTCGTCGGCAGAGCGCCGTCGCGGCGCGCGTGTCCGGCAAACTTGCCAGGGGCACCCGACGCGATGTACCGAGCCCGCTTTCTACGCCACCGTGCACGAGGTCGGCGAGGCAATGCGCGGGTTGCCGGCCTCTCTCGTGACGGCGGCCCCGTCTGCAATCGCGAGGGTAAGGCAGCAAAGGTCCGGACGCCGGCGGCGGACCGGTTCGGAGTCGCCGGCGTGTCGCGCCATTGATGGTGGCACGCCGCGTTTACGTTCATACATATCGGTCATTCGGCAACACACAGCCGCCAGTCGTTACATGAGTGAGCATTCTCCGCCGCAACATGCGCATTGGCCGCACGGCGCTGTTTTTACCCTTGGACATTCGACACTGCCGATCGAATCTTTTATGGCGGTGTTGCAGGTCTACGACATCAAACGCCTCGTTGACATACGTACGATCCCCCGGTCGCGTCACAATCCGCAATTCAACACGGATGCCCTTGCCGCCAGCCTGAAAGCGCAGCACTGCGAATATGTCCACGTGAAAACGCTGGGCGGCCTGCGGCGCCCTCGCAAAGATTCTCCGAACACCGGCTGGCGAAACGAAGGATTTCGGGGGTTTGCCGATTATATGCAGACTGCGGAATTTCGCGACGCGCTTGCCGCGCTCATTCGCATGAGCCGCGAAAAACGCGTTGCGATCATGTGTGCCGAAGCGGTGCCGTGGCGATGTCACCGCTCGCTCGTTGCCGACGCGCTCAGCGTGCGAGGCGTACCGGTTGTCGAGATCTTATCGCAGAGTAGTTACCGGATGCATAAGCTCACCCCTTTCGCGCTAGTGGAGGGCGTGCGCATTACCTATCCAGCCGCACAAGCTCAATTGCTATAGACAGCCCCCTGTCCGCCGCTTGATCCCAGACTTTGACAATGCGGGCCACGGGCTTGGGCAGTCCCGCCCATACGATTTGCCTCATGGAGACGACAGGCTTGCCTGACGTCTGTAGCAATTGAAGCGCAGCCGATCGTGCAAGGGCTGCATGACCTGCCGAGGCCCGCGTCCGCGCACCGGCGGAAGCCGAGGCAGGAACTCCAAAGTCGCTGCCGGGCACGTCGGGACCTCACAGCGCCATTCCATCGTAACGGGAGGCGGTGGCGAGCTGAAAATTTCCGGTAAGCGGCGCCGACATATTGAGCCCGCTTGAGCGCGT
Source organism: Alphaproteobacteria bacterium (assembly GCA_017353855.1). Lineage (GTDB taxonomy): Bacteria > Pseudomonadota > Alphaproteobacteria > ATCC43930 > CGMCC-115725 > AP-15. The sequence goes on along the minus strand of JAFMSA010000515.1, from coordinate 1,178 downwards.
TATCCCGGCATTGCGGCCATAGGTAGAGATATGCCGGCCTGCCCGTGGAGAGCGCGCTGCCTGCCGCCGCTCCGGTCTCGGGCGTGACCTCCCCCGATGCCGCCTGGCCGTTGTCAAGCGCGTATGTCGAAGGGTACGCGTCGACTGGCGGGCGAGATTTCGCGCGTAAGGCCGATTTTCCGGCCGTACGCCGCTCAATGTCGTAACTATGAAAAAACGGACAATCTTACCCGACGCATCGGCAGGGCGGCAATCGGCGTCAGTACGTTCTCAATGACCGACAATGTCGAAAGAGCCGTCCAGCGCAGTTTCTCTATGTCGATTGGCTTGACGGACGCCGCCGATCGCACTGAAGGCATGCGGCTGAGGGCACGGTATAATTCTGACCATGCGGCCAGATATGCACCGATCAATGCGTTCAGGCGCGATGAGCGGATATTTTTGCGGCATCCGGCTTTCCGCGATAGGCCATGTTGTGGAAGACCGCGCAAGGAGCACGCCTGCCTTGGCACGATGAAGGGCCCCGTGATGTTTGTCGGTAAGGGATCCGACCGTCACGCGGGAGCCGCGGCAGCACCGGTCGGCGGTTAGCCTCCCCAAGGCGCCCCCGGCCCCATTATCGGCGGGGCCGGGCTGTCGCCGATCGACAGGAGTGTGAGCTGGCTCACACTCCGCTCCTCCAGGGGTCACTACGATGCGGTGGTTCAACCCAAATCAGAAGGCAGCACGATGCGGAAACCAAAGTCATCGACACCCTATGCCGCCGAGCGAAAGGGGGATCGCAAAGCCAGGGGCCCCGTCTTGGAGACCGCCCGAAATACTGCCGCCTCCTTCGCGATCCGCTCTTTTATCCTGCCGCCGACACGCGACCAGCTGATGGCCGGGTCGGCTAACCTGCGCCGGGTCTACAAGGTCGAAGCTTAATCTCTCTCCCTTTTTGGTCGGCTGTGCACCAGCGATACAACTGGTGCTGCCGGCTGTTTTTAACCTGCGACCTCTGGCTTACCAAGGGAGTGCTCTACTGCCTATAAGAGTACCAAAGGGAGCTGTTAAGAGTACCAAAGGGAGCCGTTAAGAGTACCAAAGGGAATTGTGTAGGCCAGATTTTGTGAGGTGGCCGCGGCCTTATTGAGGTCAGGTGTCACGGCTCTCGGCCGCCGCGCGCAGCCAATCTGGAG
>JAFMSA010000514.1 GCA_017353855.1 Alphaproteobacteria bacterium | reverse complement strand
GCAAAGTCCGCCATCAAGGGCGGGCTGATTGCCTATCGTGAGGCGACACGGCTTATCGCTGGCGCAGTCAAAGAGGTTGAGAACGTAGTTGGGGAGGCCCAACAGGAAATAGGGGCAACAACGCCGGCGCGGAGCCAGACCAGCAGGAGCGCTGCGAGAGCCACTTGAATTCCCCTGAGTGCCAGGAAACTTACGGAGCCAGGGTTGAGGTTGCAAGTGGAAGAGGTGGCTCTGTTACGCGCGCGAGAGCTTCGCCGGAAGGCCGCTCTGGCTAGCAGAGCAGCAAGTGCCCCGACCTCCGGTTCGGGTGGGGTTGACCGGATCCTGATATTGCTCGCCGAACAGCTTGAACGTGACGCGTCTGTGCTGGAGCAGGAAGGTGACGGGGATTGACGGTCTCCGTGGGGCCGCGTCCCAGCGACGCGCCCCGCCAAAACCCCCGGATCGAGGGCACTGGGTGGCGGCTCCGAAGACTGAGCGGGGTGCGGAGAAAGGGCGGGTTCGCCGGACCCTAAACCAACATACCCTGAACGAGAGCTTCGCCCCCAAAAATGTCATAGGCCTGCCTCCGCTTGGCCTCCCTTGCCTTTCAGAAATCACCTGCTCAGAACGCGTCATTCGATTTCTATCGCCAATGGTCAGACAATCGAGAGCGGGGCGACAGCTGCGAAAGGCTACCTGTCGTGCTACGATAAGGCGCCTCAGCTTGTCGGAGTCTGGCCAAGCAAGGTGGCGATCTTAGCGCCGTCCGGACTACCTAACCCGGTGCAGGCGTCCCAACCCAGGGTTGCGGCAAAGTCTCCATTGTTGCCTCGCATAATATCGTGCAGCGCAGCGGGAGAGGCATAAAGGATCGGGTTGACGAAGCCGACCGGACGGCCGTTGGCAGCGTTAATGCGGGCGATCAGCCCGGCCCAGAGCGGCGCAACCGCGCTGGTCCCGCCAATCACGGCATCGGTCCCGTCGATCCGCACGTCGTAGCCGGTCTCCGGATCGGCATCGCCGCTCACATCGGGCACACCGCGCATCATCAACGGCGCGGTCTTGCCCGAGGTCAGCGTTGTCTGACGACCATCCTGCCAGGCCGGGAGTGGAAAGAAAGTGCTGATCCCGCCGCCGCCGGCGCCCCCCTGTCCGCCGTCGTTCCACACCGTCTCGCTGCCGATCGCGTTTCCTGAAGCTTGAAGGCTAGTCCCGCCACAGGCCAGCACATGTGGGCTTGAGGCGGGAAAGTCGACGTGATCGCCGCCATTATCGGCACCATCATTCGAGCCGTTATCACCGGAGGCGACGCAGACCGTAATCCCCATCGCCACCGCCGCCTGGAAGGCTTGGTCAAACGCGGTCATCGATTGCTGAGTCCATGAGGATTCCGGGCCGCCCCAGCTGATTGAGATCACTGACGGCTTGTTTTGCGTATCGTGGATCGCGGTAGTGATCGCGTCGAGAAAGCCCGCATCGGTGTTGGGTGCAAAGTAAGCGGCGATACTGGCTTGCGGTGCGATAGCGCCGACGACCTCGATATCGAGCATCACTTCTCCGTCAGGGCCATTCGGATCGCCGGTCGGGTGGTTCTTCGCGTGATCAACCGACACCACCCTGACTTTCGGGCCCTGATTGATACCGAGCTCGGAAAAATAAGCGGCGAGATCTGTCATTCGCTCGCCGCCACCCAATTCAATGATGCCGACGCACTCCCCCTCCCCGCTTCCAGCCGGGAAATCGTAGAAGTCCGCGATCTGTAAGGGTGTGTATGATGCAGCAGCGCCGGCGCTGGCATGCCAGCGCACATTGCCGGGCAATGGACGGGCACGACGGAAATGCGGCTTTGCGATCGGCCGGTCGTCCAGGCCAAGCACGGCCTCAACACAGCCGTGGAGTTCAGCGGGCAAATTGATGCTGCCGACCCGACCACGATACGAACCATCCGGGTGCTGGAACCGCTGAAGATCAACCCCGAATGCTTTGTTGAATCGCGCGACCGTTCCTGACAACACAACAGTGCGCCGTCCCGCATGTTGTTGAACCATCGAGAGCCCATGGGCGTCGGCAAATCGTTTGACCGCATCGATATCAACGGGGTCGGCGCCAAACTGCTGCTCGAATTCCTCACGCGAGAGATGATGTCTAGCGCCACCACCGCGACGCGCTAGTTTACTCACCCTCTGGTCGAACCCGTCCGAATTACGGCAGCGAAGTATCACACTGACCTCTAGCCGCTCGCTCCGATCCGCCTTTCCGACCGCTTTTGCTCCGTTCAGCGGTTTGCGTTCGCTGCCCTTTAGCGGATGTCGCACCATTTTCACCACTCCTTCTGGGTCTCGGCGACCTTCAATTCCCTCGAACCAGGTTTTGTCTTGCATTAACGATCTTTAGAAGCCTGTTGTTCGCCCGACCAGCGTCCGAGGATGGATCGCGAGCGCACAGGTGCAAAAAATAGCTCATCGGGCAGCGAATGCGTGTGAACCGGACAATGAAGCGCAGCAGCCGTCCGCAGCCCTGCCTGCTTTTCGCAGGAGCGATGCTCTCTCAGCAGAATATTTCGGCCACGACCCTGACCAGCGCGACCCTCGTGGCGGGCGGCGGCGCGACCCTTCGGGTTTGGGCCCCGAGCTCCGGCGGTCTACCTGAACGGCACTTTGCCGAGACGGCCTATGAATGGAAACAGAAGACCGTCTTCTGAACCGAGACGCTGGTTCTTGCAGCGGTTTTCAGGCAGGTGCTCGCGACGGCGACCTGGCTTCCCGAACTGCTTTTGCGTTTTGCGAGCGACGCACGCTTACCCTTGGCATGACAGCAACTTTCGCATGCCTAATTTTTCCGACATGGTCATCTATCAGGCGCACATTGGCACTTACGCGATCCCAAAATCCGGGGATCGTCTCGAATTTTCTCGATGTAGCAGGCAAGGTGCCCTACCTTGCCGCTTTCGGCATAAATGTGTCCCACGGTGCGATTCTTTTCAGATGTCCGTCGAGACCAGCCACGGCATTATTCTGAGTGATAGTCACAGCACGCCCTTACGTCGTGGTACCACCGGCATCTCCATCGGCTTTTATGGCTTCGAAGCTGTTTGGGGCTATCGGGGACAATCTGATCTGACATCTTCGGCCGCCGCCCTCTGACTGTGACCCTATCGAACAAAGGCGGATGCAATGGCTGCCCCCGCCGTGGGAATGATGGGCAAAGGCGTGGAATGTGTGCCAGCAGTGATCATCCGAGGGTGGCCGGACTTGGTATTCAATGATGAAGCAGGCCAAGCCGGTTTCTGCAGCCCACCAGACGAAGACATCTTCGCGCCTCTACTGGAAGGTTTTCGTCGGTTACAGTCGCAAACGTCGCATTGAGAAGTAAGGCATATTTGTTAAATTCTGCAACAAAGCGAGGCGGCTACTACAATCGAGGGCCGCGCCGCGTTAGGGGTCGGCGATCGTCATACCGACTGCCGATGAACCCATTCTGAAGCGAGCTCTTGCGTGAGCTTTCGCGCTATCTGCCCGGCGAGCAGCCGCGTCCGATAGCCTGCGGCTCTATCCCGATCCCGAGGCGACGGTCCGGTGAACACGAGAATTTCCATCACCGGATACCCGGTTTCGCTGCGGCGGGGCCGGAGCGCGGTTATGCATAGACGAACGCGCAGGGTCGGGGCCGCGCTGCCAGCCGGTGTCGTGCCGCGCAAGGTGGGGCCGGGCAAGGGAATGGCCCGAGGAAGGGCAGGGGAGAGAGCCGCTACCGCGAACGCCGGCGGTGGCGCAAGGGGAGCCGCTGTATGATCGCGCCGCTTGCCAATTTAGTCAAATTGCAACCCGAGTTGCGACGGCTGCGCGAGGCAGCCTGATGCGCCGCTGCGGCGCCAGCGAAGCGGCGGCACCGCGCAATTTGCCAGCGACCTGATGGGCGAGCGCGAGGTCGAAC